>NZ_JBEPDB010000119.1:0-20493 GCF_040300025.1 Dactylosporangium sp. NPDC000555
TTATATTTGATATGCCGCGGGGGGCCGGGGCCCGCCCCCCCCGCCCCCCCCCCCCCGCCGCCCTCGTTTTTTCGGGCCCGGCGCGGGGAGGGCAGCGCCGTTGTCGCGTGGGTGCCGCGCTTACGGGCTGGTCGGCTCGGCGGCCGCAGCCGGGGAAGACGGGGCCGCGGAAGACGGGGCTGGAGAAGGCGAGGCCGCGGAAGACGAGACCGCGGAAGACGAGGCTGAAGAAGGCGAGACCGCGGCGGACGGGGGCGGGGAAGCAGCGGGAGGGGCCGGGGCCGGCGGGCGGCGGCGGTGCAGCAGCAGCGCGGTCAGGCCGCCCGCCAGCAGGCCCCAGAAGGCCGAGCCGATGCCCAGGATCGTCATGCCCGACGCGGTCACCACGAACGTGACCACCGCGGCCTCGCGGCCCTGCGGCTCGGTCACCGCCGTCGCCAGGGACGAGCCCAGGGCCGGCAGCAGGGCCAGGCCGGCCACCGCGATCACCAGCAGCGGCGGGGACAGCAGCACCAGGGCCATCGCCAGGGACGCGCCCAGGCCCAGGGCCAGCTGGCCGCCGCCGAGGGCGACCGTGGCGATCCAGCGGCGGCGCGGGTCGGGGTGGGTGTCGGGGCCGGCGGTCAGGGCGGCGGTGATCGCGGCCAGGTTGACGGCGTGGCCGCCGAACGGGGCCGCGACCGCGCTGGCGAGGCCGGTCGTCACGAGCACGGGGCGCAGCGGGGGCGTGTACCCGTACGTGGCCATCACCGCCATGCCGGGCACGTTCTGGGCCGCCATGGTGACCAGGAACAGCGGCACCGCGATGCTCACCACCACGGAGAGGTTCAGCGTCGGTACGGTCAGCACCGCCGACGGGCGCAGTTCGGCGGCGGACAGGCCGCCGACCGGGCCGTGCACAGCGATCGCGATCACGGCGGCGAGCAGCGCGCCCGGGACGGCCCACTGCCTGGCGTATCGGAACAGGACGGCCCAGGCCAGGATCACCGGCGTGGCCAGCAGCGGCAGGTCCACCACCGCGCGCACCGGGGCGGTGCAGAGGCTGAGGATTACGCCGGCGAGCATCGCCCCGGCGATCGGGCGCGGGATGGCGGCGATGGCCCGGGCGAGCCAGGGCGACAGGCCGGCGAGCACCATGAGCGCGGCGCTGACGAGGAACGCGCCCACCGCGGCGGGGAAGCCCCCGGGCACGTGGCCGGTCGCGACCAGCAGGGCCGCGCCCGGGGTCGACCAGGCTATGGAGATCGGCATCCGGTACCGCAGGGCGAGGCCGATCGCCGTGGCCGCGATCCCGAGGCACAGGGCGAGCAGCCCGGAGGCGGCCTGGGCGGGGGTGGCGCCCACCGCGCGCAGGCCGGCCAGCACGACGGTGAACGAGCTCGCGTAGCCGACGACGGCGCTGACCAGGCCGGCCAGGATCGGGGGCAGGATCCCGCGGTACCGCATGGGCGCCTCTCGACGATCGTTCCGTAAACGGAACGCCACAATAGCCGGATGGACGCAGGCGGGACAAGCCGGATCGATCCGGCGGTAGGCGAGCGACTGCGGCGGCTGCGCGAGGCGCGCGGGATGTCGCTCTCGGCCCTGGCCCGCTCCGCCGGCATCGGCAAGGCGACGCTGTCGGGGCTGGAGCACGGCACCCGCAACCCCACACTGGAGACGCTCTACGCGGTCGCGGGGGCCCTGGAGGTACCGCTGACGGCTCTTGTCCTTGCCCCCGGGGATCCGCCGGGCGCGGCCGCGGACGTCCGCGGGGCGGCGGTGGCCGCGACGCTGCTGGAGGTCTTCGAGGAGCCGGGCGCCACGTTCGAGCTGTTCTGGTTGCGCGTACGCCCCGGCGTCGTGCAGCACTCGCCCGCGCACGCGCCGGGGGTGACCGAGCACGTCACCGTGTATCGGGGCGTGCTGCGCGCCGGCCCCGGCGAGGCGCCGCTGGTCGCGCGGGCCGGGGAGCACATCGTCTGGCGGGCCGATGTGCCGCACGTCTACGCCACGGCCGGCCCCGACGAAGTCGTCGCCAACCTGCTGATCCGCTCGCCGCGCTGAGCCACTCCTCCCGCTCGGCGCGGGGCGTGCACTATGGTGTGACATGAATATTGCATGAGTGCAATACATGGGGAGCACATGGGCGGCCCGGACGCAGGAGAGACGCTCGACCTCGCGCACATCCTGCTGGTCGAGGACGACGCGGGCGACGTCGCGTATACGGTCGACGAGTTCCGCGCGCACCGGCTGCGCAACCCGCTGACCGTGCTCGGCGACGGCCTCGAGGCGATCGACTACCTGGAGCGGCGCGGCGCGCACGCCGGGGCGCCGACGCCGGACATCCTGCTGCTCGACCTCAACCTGCCGGGCGTCGACGGGCGGGTCGTGCTCGACCGGGTGCTGGGCAACCCGCGGCTGGCCGACCTGACGGTCGTGGTGCTGACCAGCTCGCCGCTGGAGGAGCAGATGCTGCGCGACTTCGGCGTGCCCTCGGAGTTCTACTTCCGCAAGCCGGTGGACTTCGCCCAGCTGTCCCAACTCATCCGCGGCGTCGACCAGTTCAGCATCGTCGTGGACCGCGCACTCCCGTAGGCAGGACCGGCCACATCACCATCACCGCGCGTGGATCAGGCTGCCGTAGTCGTCCTCGGTCAGCATCTCCAGCGTGAGAGCGCCGTCGGCCCGCGGCACCTCCAGCGGGCGCCCGTCCTGCACGAACCGCACCCCCACCACGTCGGCGCGGGCCGCGAGGGTGCACACGATCTGGCCGTACGCCAGGATCTCGTCGTTGCGGATCGGGTTGTCCCGGGCCAGCCCGACGATCGCCGTGCCGTTGTGCAGCCGCACCCCGCTGATGATGTTGGTGCCCACCAGGGCGCTGTCCAGGCCACCGTCGCGCTCCTGCGGCGTCGGGCCGGCCATCAGGTCCTCGAGCTGCCGCTGCGGCGACGGCGCGGCGACGACGCGGCGGTCGACGGCGACGAGCTGGTTGTCGCGCACCAGGAACAGCCGCTCGATGGCGGCGCCGGCCGAGGGCGGCGGGCCGCCGATCGGGCCCTCGTACGTGCCGATGACCACGGACGGCACGATCGGCCGCGGCTCGCTGTCGGTGGGGACCCCGCACCCGCCGAGCAGGAGGCACGCGGCGAGGAGGGCCGCGCACGGCAGGCGGGCCCTCACCGTACTCCCGGAAGCTCGATGCGGAACCGGGCGCCGCCGCCGGGCCGGTCCAGCACCCGCACCCGCCCGCCGTGCGCGGCCACGTGCTGCGCCACGAGGGACAGGCCCAGCCCCGTGCCGGCGTCGTTGCCCCGCGCGCCCGACGAGCGGCCGCGGACGAACCGGTCGAAGATGACCTCGCGCTCGGCCGGGCTGACGCCGGGGCCCTCGTCGTCGACCTCGATCACGCCGTCCGGGCCGTGCGCCTCGACGCGCACCTGGACCGGCCCGCCGCCGTGCGTGACCGCGTTGTCCAGGAGATTGACCAGGACCTGCTCGATCCGGCGGCGGTCCACGGTCCAGCGCAGCCACTCACCGTCGGCGCCGGCCCATCCGCACCGGACGATGCTCGGCGACAGGCCGCGGCGCTGCACCGCACGGCGGGCGAGCTCCCCCATCTCGACGGGCGCGAGCTGGGTCGGCAGGTCGCCCCGGGAGAGCTCCAGCAGGTCGTCGACGAGCGACTGGAAGCGGCCCAGCTCCGCCACGACCAGCCCGGCCGCGGTCGCGGTGCGCTCGTCGAGCTGGTCGCGGCGCCGCTCCAGCACGCTGGCGGACGCGGCGAGGGTCTGCAGCGGCGAGCGCAGCTCGTGGCTGACGTCGGCGGCGAAGCGCCGGTCCCGCTCGATGCGCCGGGACAGCTGGTCGACCATCTCGTTGAACGACGTCGAGAGCCGCGCCAGGTCGGGGTCGGTGGCCGGGTCGAGCCGGGCGCTGAGGTCGCCGGCGGTGATCCCCTGCGCGGCGTCGGCGACCGAGCGCAGCGGGCGCAGCACGTGGCGGGTGGCGTACCAGCCCAGGCCCGCCCCGGCCACGGCCACCGCGGCGGCGACCAGGATCAGCACCCAGCCGAGGGTCCGCAGCGTCTGGTCGAGCTCGCGCAGGTAGTCGATCTCGTACAGCGCCGTCGCGGGCGTCAGCAGAATGCCCACGACCACCGCCGGCACGCCGTCGATGTGCACCCGCTGGATGCCCTGGCCGCTGTTGCTCACGAGGCGCTGCAGGCTCTGCGGTACCGCGGTGGCCGTCCCGCTGTCGGCGTTGCGCGCATACCAGTGGCCGAGGTGCTGCACGAGCACCCGCCGGTTGCCCCCGGTGTCCAGCGAGCGCAGCATCGCGGCGATGTCGGGCCGCTCGGCGTTGAGCCCGGCGGAGACGACCCGCGAGTCGAAGGTCGCCGAGCGCACGGCAGAGCGCTCCCGGCCGTTGATCAGCGCACTGCGCGTGATCTCGTAGGAGACCAGCGCCATCGACACCGACAGCGTGAGCGCGCCGGCCGCGAAGCCGGCCACGACCCGGGTCCGCAGCCCCGCCCGCCACCGCATCATTTCTGCAACTTGTACCCCATGCCGCGCACGGTCACGAGGTACCGCGGCTGCTTGGAGTCCTGCTCGATCTTCTGCCGCAGCCGCCCGACGTGGACGTCGACCAGCCGCTCGTCGCCGATCTCGTACTCCCACACCCGCTGCAGCAGCTGCTGGCGGCTGAGCACCTGCCCGGGATGCTCGCCCAGCTCGCACAGCAGCCGGAACTCGGTGCGGGTCACCGCCACGGGCGTGCCCTCGATGCGCACCTCGCCGGCCTCCGGGAGGATCTCCATGTCGCCGAAGACCATGGTGGACATCGCCTGCACGGTGCGGCCGCGGCGGCGCAGGGCGCGCAGGCGGGCCGAGAGCTCCTTCACCGCGACCGGCTTGACCAGGTAGTCGTCGGCGCCGGCCTCGAGGGCGGCGACGATGTCGTGGGTGTCGTCGCGGGCGCTGATCACCACGATCGGCACGTCGTCACTGCGGCGCAGCTGCCGGATGCACTCAAACCCGTCGACGCCCGGCAGCATCAGGTCGACGAGCACCGTGTCGGCGGGATCGTCGCGTTGTGCCACCAGGCCCTCCTCCGCGCTCGCCACGCCCCGGACGACGTATCCCTCGTCCTCCAGCGCGAGCGAGAGCGAGAGCCGAATGCGGTCGTCGTCCTCGATCACCAGCACGCCTGCCATAGGACGCATCATGCCGTCCGAGCCCGGCCGGCTACCACCGGGTGGGCCCGCCGATGCCGAAGTCACACAAGTGTCACAGTTCCGGGAAAGGTTCTCCACATCGCATCCGAACGCTGGACAAGTCGCCGGAACGACGGGAGACAGACATGTACAGCGGCACGGCGGACCCGGCCTCCGGCACGGTGGAGGTCGTGATCACGGAGGGGCTCGACGCCACCTCGGTACCGAGGTTCTCCGCGCTGCTCAACGAAGCGGCCGACAAGCAGCCGGAGCATCTGGTCGTCGACCTGGCGCGGTGCCCGTTCATCGACGCCTCGGCGATCGGCGTGCTGCTCGATGTGCACCGCCGGGTGTGGTCCGCGGGCGGCCGGCTCACGCTGCGCTCCCCCTGCCCGCGTGTGGCCCGCACGCTGCAACTGGCCCGGGTGGAGCACGTGCTGCTCGTGCAGTGAGGAACGCTCCCGCCCGTCTCGCGGTCCCGCGCCGGGTCGGCGCGCCAGAAGCGCCGGAACACGAACGGCTGCTCGGCGAGCCGGTACCCGCGGCCGTAGACGGTCTGGACGTACCGCGGCCGCACCGGCTCGGCCTCCAGCTTGCGCCGCAGGTTCACCACGTGCGCGTCCACGGTGCGCTCGGAGACGTCGCGCTCGAAACCGAACACGCGGGTGAAGACCCGGCCGAGCTCGCCGGCCAGCAGCTCGAGGATGCCGAACTCCGTCGCGGTGAGCACGACCGTTTCGCCGCTGACGCGGACCTCGAACCGGCCGCCGCCGTCCACCACGAGATCGCCGACGGTGAGCACCCGCCGGTGGCCTGGGCTGCTGATGCCGGAGCGGCGCAGCAGCGCCCGGACCCGGGCGGCGAGCGCGCGCGGGCTGACCGGCTTGGTCATGTAGTCGTCGGCGCCGAGGTCCAGGCCGAGCAGCAGGTCGTCCTCGGCGGAGAGGGCCGTCACCAGCAGGATCGCCACGCTGGACTCGGTGCGGATGATCCGGCACACGTCGAGGCCGTCGACCTGCGGCATCATCACGTCGAGCACCAGCAGGTCGGGCTTGCGGGAACGGCACTGCTCCAGCGCGGCTCGGCCGTTGTGCACCGTGAGCACGCTGTGCCCGTCGCGCTCCAGGTACAGCCGGATCAGCCCGGCCCGCTTGGGGTCGTCGTCGGCGACCAGGATCCGTGCGCTCGTCCCGGTCATTGTGACCGGTGGAATGTGAGAATCCCGCGAAATCGGCTTCGGGTTTCGATGTCACGGCCGTGGCGGTCGGCGGCCGTCCTCGCCGCGGCAGAGCGCGTCGCCGAGCTCCGTGCGGTAGTACAGGACCGAGCGGCCGGCGCGGCGGCGGTCGGCTAGGCCCGCCTCGCGCAGGACCCGCAGGTGGCCGCCGGCCGAGCCGAGGGTCTGGCCGGTCAGCGCCACCAGCTGCGTGGTGCTCTTCGGCGCGGCGAGCAGGGTCAGGATCCGGGCGCGCGCCGGGCCGATGAGGCGGGCGAGGGCGTCCGGGGGTACGACATCCGGGTCCTGAGCGAGCCAGCCCGAGCACGGATAGACGATCGCGTGCACGTCCCCCGGCTCCTCCCAGGCGACCCAGCCGCGGTAGGCGGTGACGGGGACGAACAGCAGCCGGCTGCCGGTCACGTCACGGGGCGGAGAGTCGTACGCGTTGATCTGCAGCCGCCCGTCGCCGAGCCAGCGCATGCCGGGGCGCATCCGCTCGAGCACGGCCGCCCAGCCGCCGCTGCCCAGCCGCTCGGTGCGGGCCACGATGTCGGCCTCGAACACCCGGCGGCGGCGCGGCCAGCCGGGGCGGATCGTGTGCCGCCACACCCAGTCCAGCAGCTCGACGGCCCGCTCGACGAGCCCGTCGCGGCGCAGGACCGGGGCCAGCGGGCGGTCCAGCGTCTCGAGGATGTCGCGGCGGGCCTGCTCGTCGGTGGTGTCGGCGACCCGGGCGAGCTCGTCGGCGAACCGTGGCGCGTCGGCCCGCGGCGGCTTGACCAGGAAGTCGGCGAGCCAGCTGGGCCGGATCGCGTCGCGCAGGAACGGCAGCGCGAACGGGTCGGCCGCCCAGCGCGCCTGGAACGCCGGCCGGTGCTCGGCCAGCCAGTCCCGCTGGCTCGGCGACACGCGGTGCTGCCCGTTGAGCGCGACGAGGCAGCCGACGGTCTCGGCCATCGGCGACACGACGAAGCGCCCGCCGGCCAGCACGTCGGCGTCGATCCGCCAGACACCCATGTTTCGCCTCCACGCGAAAGCCTACGGCGCGGCGGGCGGCGACCCGCAGACTGCCGGTCATGCGCACGTACCGCGAGCTGTTCGCCACGCCCGAGTTCCCCGCCCTGTTCGCCACCGTCTCCGCCCAGGTCGCGGCCGGCACGGTGAGCGGCATCGCGCTGGCGACCCTCGTCTACGGCGCGACCGGGTCGCCGCTGCTGTCCGCGCTGAGCCTGTTCGGCTCGTCGTTCGCCCAGGTTGTCGGGGCCGCGACGCTGCTGTCCGCGGCCGACCGCGTCCCGCCGCGCGCCGCCCTGGCCGGCATCGCCGCCTTCACCGGCCTCACCACCGCCTGCCTGGCGCTGCCCGGCCTGCCGGTCGCCGCGATCCTCGCGATCGTGCTGGCCCAGGGCCTGACCGCGTCGATCGGCGGCGGTGTCCGCTTCGGGCTGCTCGCCGAGATCCTGCCGGCCGACGCGTACCTGCTGGGCCGCTCCCTGCTGAACATGTCCATCGGCGCCGTGCAGATCGCGGGCTTCGCCGCCGGCGGTGTGCTGCTCGCGGCCTTCTCCCCCGCGGCGGTACTGCTGGCCGGCGCCGCGCTGAGCCTGCTCGCCGCGCTCGTGGCGCGCCTTGGCCTGACCGCCCGCCCGCCGCGCGTCGCCGGCCGGGCGTCGATCCGCGCCACCTGGCTGGGCAACCGGGCCCTGCTGTCCTCGCCGGCCCGCCGCGCCGTCTACATTGGACTGTGGGTGCCCAACGGCCTGATCGTGGGCTGCGAGGCGCTGTTCGTGCCGTACTCGCCCACGGCCGCCGGTGCCCTCTTCGTGGCCGCCGCGGCCGGCATGCTGGCGGGCGACGCCCTGGCCGGCCGCGCCCTCCCGGCGCGCTGGCGCCGCCCGTTCACCACGCCGGCCCAGTTGCTGCTCGCGGTGCCCTATCTGGCGTTCCTCGCGCGCCCGCCGCTGCCCGTCGCGCTCGCCCTCGTGGCGGTGGCCTCCGCCGGGTACTGCGGCAGCCTGATGTTGCAGGATCGCCTCGTCGAGCTGACCCCGCCCGATCTGCGCGGTCAGTCCCTGGGCCTGCACAGTTCGGGCATGTTCACGATGCAGGCGGTCGGCGCGACCCTCGCCGGCGCGATGGCGCAACTGGTGTCCCCGGCGGCCGCGATGGCGGTCATGGCCGCGGCCTCGATCCTGGTGTCCGCGCTACTGGCGTCCAGGCTGCGGCGCCCGGACTCGGACCTGGACCCGGACCTGGACTCGGACGCGTGCGCCGCGGACCGGCCCGGGGTCGCGGTAAGCTGAGTGCCGCGCCGCCTGGTGTGCGGCGCAGAGGGCGCGGCCCGGCGATCGGCCGGTCCCGGCACGCTGAATTCCCCGGACCGCAGGCGGCGCGCGCTCATGCCGCACTCGTTCAGCAGCGCGGCAGTCTCGGGGACGGGCCACGTCGACGACGTCACGGCCGGCGAGGGTCAGCCACCCCGCCGAGGAGCCCGCCGACGCCATCCCCACCACGTATCCCTCCGCAGTCGACCGCTCAGGAGAGGGCAATGGTTCGCAGATTCGTGCTCACCGGCGCGCCCGGCGCCGGCAAGACCACCATCGCGCACGCGCTGCGCGGGCTCGGACACCTCGTCGTCGACGAGGCGGCCACCGACGTCATCGGCGAGACACCGGAACTGGAAGCGGAGGGGCCCGCGTTCCTGGACCGGATCGTCGCGGTGCAGAAGGCTCGGCAGCTCGCGGCGCGCGGCCCGGTGCAGGTGTTCGACCGCTCGCCGGTCTGCACCCTGGCCCTGGCCGTCTACAGTGGACTTTCACCGACCGGGGCGCTGGCAAGGGAGGCCGCGCGGATCGAGCGCGAGCGCACCTACGAGCGGCGGGTGCTGTTCGTACGCCTGATGGGGTTCGTGACCCCGACCGCGGCCCGGCGGATCAGCCTCGCCGAGTCGCAGCGCTTCGAGCGCATCCACGCCGAGGTGTACGGCGACCTCGGCTACGAGCTGATCGAGGTGCCGCCGGCGCCGCTCGCGCAGCGGGTTGCCCAGGTCGCCGCGGTCATAGCCGCGAGCGAGACGTGGACCCGGGGGGCCTGAGCCGGGGCGCGGGCTATGTTTCGGGGATGGTTCCGGCTGTCGAACGCTTCCCGTCCGCGGTGCTCACCACCGAGCGGCTGGTGCTGCGCCCGTTCACCGCCGCCGATGCCCCCGACGTGCACGAGGCGTGGCAGGACGAGGCGTTCGTGCGCAACGCGCCGGTCGGATACCCGTACGCGGCGGCGGGCCTGCCGACGGCGGTGTCCTGGTGTACCAGCGGCATCGAGCAGCGGCGCCTGGACGGCATGGGCGTCGGGTTCGCGCTGCAGCCCCGCGCCGGCGGGCGGCTCGCCGGGCACGTGTCGCTGTTCAACGCCGACTGGACGGCGCGCTCGGCGGAGATGCACTACTGGACGTCGCCGTGGGCGCGCGGCCTCGGCCACGCCGCCGAGGCGGCCGCGGCGGTGGCCCGCTGGGCGCTGACCGAGATCCGCTTCGAGCGCATCCATCTGCAGGCCGACACCCTCAACACCGCGTCGCGGCGCGTCGCCGAGGCGGCCGGGTTCCGGTTCGAGGGCGTGCTGCGCAGCCTGGTGCCGACCCGGGCGGGAACCCGGGCCGACATGGCCGTCTACAGCCTCATCCGGGCCGACCTCCAGCCGGCCCGGTAGCCGGTCATCAGGGCTTGCGCGCGAGGCCGCCGTACACCGCGACCTGGGTGTCGGTGGCCGACGCGTTGACGTCGGCGTCCGGGCGCCACTTGGTCACGATCGGCAGGCCCGGCTCGACCAGCTCCAAGCCGGTGAAGAAGCGGGAGATCTCCTCGTGCGAGCGGACCTGCATCGTGACGCCCTGCTTGGCGTAGATCGCCGCGACGCGCTCCCACGCCGCCGCGTCGAAGTCGCCGGTGAGGTGCGACAGCGCGAGGTAGCTGCCGGAGGGCAGCGCGTCGACGAGCCGCTGGACGATCTCGTACGGCCGGTCGGCGTCGCCGACGAAGTGCATGATCGCGATGAGCAGCAACGCCACGGGCCGGTCCAGGTCGATCGCCTCGCGCAGCTGCGGCGCGGAGAGGATGCGATCGACGTCGCGCAGGTCGGCGTCGACGTACTCGGTGCGCCCCTCCGGCTTACTGGTCAGCAGCGCGCGGGCGTGGGCCAGCACGATCGGGTCGTTGTCGACGTAGACGATCCGCGACTCCGGCGCGACCGCCTGCGCGACCTCGTGCACGTTGGGCGACGTCGGGATGCCGGTGCCGATGTCGAGGAACTGCCGCACGCCGTACTCCGTGGCGAGGTGTTCGACCACGCGGCACAGGAAGTTGCGGTTCTCCCGGGGCGGGATGCGGCTGTTCGGGTTGGCCTTCAGCCCCGCCTCGCCGGCGGCGCGGTCGACGGGGAAGTTGTCCTTGCCGCCGAGCAGGAAGTCGTAGACCCGGGCCGGATGGGGCCGGTCGGTCTGCAGGTCGATGGGCGCGTGCGTCGCGTCCGGCCTGGCCTTCATCCACTCGGCGCCTGACATGTCCGCTCTCCGCCTGTTTTGTTCCTGCCTGGGCTCCCCGTCCGGATCGGATCATATGCCCTTGCCGGTTCAGGCGGGTACCGGCCGCACCCTGCCGGCGGCCTTGTCGCGCTTCTGGGCGCGGCTCGACCCGGCGGATGCGCTGGAACGGCGAGAGGTGGGGCGCGGCAGTGCGTCCGTCGGGGGCGAAAGCGGCGGCGCAGGCGGCGGCGATGCGGGTCACGGACGCGTCCACGCCGTCGAACCTCGCGGCGGAAGCGATGACGCGGCGGGCGCCGCCGTGCCGCACCCGGTCGCAGGCGTCAGCGGGGGCCGAGCAGCGACGCGGCCGGGATGATGATGCAGCGCCTCTCACGGCCCTCACCGGCGCGGGGCCCCGGCAGCGCTGGCGCGGCACGGCGGGCGAGCAAGACGGCGGGGCCGGCGAGCAGGACGACGCACCGGCAACACTGGCACGACACGGCCGCCGAGCAGAACAGCATGGCCGACAGCACGGACACTGCACGGCCGGCGAACAGGACGACGCGGCCGACAGCCCGGGCACCACGCCGAAGCCGCCCCGGTGCACGCCGCGCATTTTCGTCGCCGGGCCGTCCCGTCGCCGGATGCGACCGCCCGGGCCCGTCCGCGTCACGGGCGGGCCCGGGGCGACTACTTCGTCGCGTCGGTCTTTCGGGAGGGAGGCCGGGCCGTGCCGGCGGCGGGGGGCCTGGCCTGCCCCTCGCTCCCCTCGCTCCCCTCGCCCTCCATGAGCTGCAGGATCCGCGGGGCGAGCGCGGAGGCCAGGGCCGGGGCGAGCGCCTCGGAAAGGGCTCCGGCGAGCGCCTCGACGAGCAGCACCCGCTCCAGCAGCGGCGTGCCTGGCGCGAGGCGGGGCGTGAGCCCCATGACGGATTCGAGGAGGCCGCCGGCACCGGCGCGGCCCCGTCCCGTTATGCCGGTCGCGCGGCCGGCGTCGCTGAGGATGTCGTGGATCAGGTCGTCAATGAGGGCGTCCAAAGGCTGTGACCCCTCGTGTTCGTGTGGTGTTTCGGCCGGCATGGCGTGCTCCTTCCCGCGCTGGTCGGCGGCCCGCCCCGCCCGTTCGTGGTGGGGGCGGGCCCTGGTCGGGACCGCCGGCGGCCCGGTCCGGGACGCCGGTCGGTCGATCGTCAGCGGCGGGCGAGCATCGCCGCGAGCAGCAGCGGGTGCTCGATACCCTCGCCTTCCTCGGACCGGCGCTTGGCCAGCGCGGCCAGAAGCAGTGGGTGCTCGATCATGCTCTCGCCCTCCTCCTCGCGACGGCGCATGAGCATGGCGAGCATCAGCGGGTGCTCGATGCCCGTGCGGCGGCGGCCACTGCGCCGGGCGAGCATGGCAAGCATCAGCGGGTGCTCGATCATGCTCTCGCTCTCCTCCTCGCGGCGGCGCCTGGCCAGCATGGCGAGCATCAGTGGGTGCTCGAGGATGCTCTCGCCCTCCTCGGAGCGCCGCTTCGCGAGCGCGGCGACGAGCAGCGGGTGCTCGAAGATGCTCTCGCCCTCCTCGCGGCGCGACATGAGCGCGGCGAGCAGGAGTGGGTGTTCGATGCCCGTCTCGCGCTCGGTGGTCGCTTGCCGGCGCTCGGCGGTGGCACTGGTCACGGAATTCTCCCTCGGTTGGAGCGGTCCGGTCCGGTCCGGCGCCTGCGGGTATTCAGGCCTCCGGACCGGGTGTACGCGCCAACCTTCGCGATCGGGTGCGTGATCCGCCGTCACCTGGACCGCGTGAGTTCACACGCCCCCAGCGCACCCGGATCCGTACGGGCTGCCACGGGTGGACAAGCAACGTGACCCGCTGCCCGACGCCGGCCCGGGCCGAGGCGTTCAGCGGGAGCATGACCTCACTGGTGACCGGAGCGCAGCAGCTCGAGGTCCTCGGTCTGCGCCCGCATCGTCTGCCGCATATGCCGCATCTGGGCCATGCCGCCGCGCATACGCGCCGGCCAGCCGGTCGC
Organism: Dactylosporangium sp. NPDC000555; assembly: GCF_040300025.1. Lineage (NCBI taxonomy): Bacteria > Bacillati > Actinomycetota > Actinomycetes > Micromonosporales > Micromonosporaceae > Dactylosporangium > Dactylosporangium sp. NPDC000555. Next base: position 12,950 of record NZ_JBEPDB010000119.1, read on the forward strand.
GGCCCGCTGCCACACGTCCGCGGCGATGCCGAAGGACTGCGCCTTGGTCATGACGCCCGCGGTGGTGAGGCCCTCCTGCGCGGCGGTCTTGGAGGCGCGGGCGTACATCGCCAGGTCGACGCCGGCGATCGGGGCCAGGCGCGGGTCGTCGGCGGTCATGCCATACGCGGCCCGGGTCTGCGCGGCGTAGACCTGCGCGGCCTTGCTGCGGACGTTCGTCGTGTGGCGTCGGAAAATTGATCGACGTCATGTTACCAAAACGCGGCGGCACGCCTTCACTTCCGGGGCGGACTGAAGGCGGCCAATGCAATGCGATAAAAGACTCATTGCCAGGCGACTAGGCACCCGTTGTCCGCTTCGATAGGCTTCCGTCGCTCACTGCGCCTTTTGTCCCCCCACTCATATTGTCCCCTCGTTTCCGGTGGAGTATTCGATGGCTACGTCCGCGCCGTTGCGCATCGCTGTGATCGGATCGGGTATCGGCGGCCTCACCGCCGCGATCGCCCTGCAGGCCAAGGGTTTCGAGGTCGATGTCTACGAGCAGGCGAGCGAGCTGCGGGAGATCGGCGCCGCGGTGTCTCTCGGCGGCAACGGCATGCGGGTGCTGGACCGGCTCGGCCTCGGCCAGGACATTCGCGGCGCGGCCGCCAACCTGCGGCGCATCGAGTTCCACCACTGGAAGTCGGGCGACATCTTCGCCGAGCACCCGATGGGCGACTGGTATGAGCAGCGCTTCGGCGGCCCGTTCCTCGGCATCCACCGCGCCGACTTCCATCGGGTGCTGCTCGCCGGATACGACGGGAATCCGCAGCTGGGCCGACGGTGCGTGGCCGTGCACGAGTCCCCGGACGGCGTCGAGGTCGAGTTCGCCGACGGCACGAAGGCGCGGGCCGACATCGTCGTGGGGGCCGACGGGCTTCGCTCCGCGGTGCGCCACCACGTCACCGGCCCCGACGAGGCGGTCTTCTCGGCGATGAGCTGCTTCCGCGGTGTGGTCCCGGTCGACAAGGTTCCCGGCGGCGACAAGCTCGGCCTCGTGTTCTTCCTCGGCCCCGGCCGGCACCTGGTGGCGTATCCGGTCCGTGGCGGCGAGCTCATCAACTTCGTCGCCTACGTGCCCGACCCCGAGTGGACCCTCGAGTCGTGGTCGGCCAGGTGCGAGCCGGCCGAGGCGGTCGCCGCGTTCGCCGGCTGGAACGACACGGTGACCACGATGCTCGGCAACGTCGAGGAGACGGGGCGCTGGGCCCTGTACGATCGCGAGCCGCTGCGCCGCTGGAGCACCGACCGGGTGACGCTGCTGGGCGACGCCGCTCACCCGATGCTGCCGCACGCCGGGCAGGGCAGCAACCAGGCCCTCGAGGACGCGGCCGCGCTCGCCGAGTATCTCTCCGCCGACGGGATGAGCGTCGCCGACGCGCTGCGGCGCTACGAGCACCTGCGCAAGGCCCGGACCCGGAAGATCCAGATGGGTTCGCGCGGCAACGCGGGGTGCTTGCAGCTGCCCGACGGACCCGCCGCCGACGAACGCAACGCACGACTGGCCTCCCTGCCGGACAATGTGGCGTGGATTCACGGCTACGACATCTACGCGGACATCCGGGAAACCCTGTAGCGGCGCCCCTGCCGCAGTGTCCCCCGGGGCTCGACCCCGGCCGGCTCCCCGCCCAGTTGCACCGCTGGGCGGGGTCGGCGCCGATGCGGGAACTCGTCGCCGCGTTCGGCGGTGACCTGCCCGAGGCGGACACCGGCACGCTGCTCGGCTGGCTCGACGAGTTCTCCGACGATCACTGGAACTTCCGCGGCCGCCTCGGCGGCGCCGAGCGCGACCGGGTCCGGGTCGACCTGCCCGAGCGACTGGCCGCCGCGGCGCTGGTGGCCGCGCGGGAGCTGGGTCTGGCCGGCACCGGCGACCCGCCGCACCGCGAGTACGCGCACCTGCTCGTCCTGGGCGGCCTGGCCCGCGCGTGCCTGCAGCGCACCGAGCACGCCGCGCGGCTGGCCGCGGCGCTGCGCGTCGGCGCGGTCGCGGCGCTGGGCAGCCGGCGCCCGCTCGGCGCCGAGGAGCGCGCCCTGCCCGGCCTGGACGGCTGCGAGACGGAGGCCGACGCGCTCGCGGCCGGCGCGCGGGCCGCGTTCGGCGACCGGCCGGTCGACGTGCTGACCGCGCCGAGCGGACGCGGTGCGCCGCGGCCGAACACCGCCGACACCTACGCGTTCTGGGCGGGCCGGACCCGGCCTCAGCCCGACGAGCGGATCCTGGTGGTGACGTCGCCGATCTACGTGCCGTTCCAGCACTGCGACGCGATCCGGGTGCTCGGGCTGCGGTACCGCTGCGGCATCGACACCGTCGGGTTCGATCCGCGACTGGCGAGCACACCCCAGCCGCCCGGCGCCGCCGGCGCCGACCGCTACCTGCAGGAGATCCGCTCGGCGATCCGCGCCGCGCGCGCCCTGCACGCGGCGTGCACCGGGGCGTCCGGGGAGGTGGGCTGACGTGGCGCTCGCCGCCGTCGTCGACGCCCTGGCCCGCCGCGCGCCGATGCCGGCCGCGGCGGTGAGCGTCTTCGACCGCGAGCGGGTCCTCGCCGCCGCGGTGCACGGGGTCGCGGACCTGACCACCGGGCGGCCGGCCACGGCGGACTGCTGGTGGGACCTGGCCAGCCTGACGAAGGTGCTCGTGACGCTGCCCGAGGTGCTGGCGCTGCCGGTGCCGCGGGACCGGCCGATCGGCGCGTTCTGGCCGCGCGCGGCGGGGCGGCCGGCCGGCGGCGCGACGCTCGACGATCTGCTCGCGCACCGCTCGGGGCTGCCGGCCGACGCGCCGTTCTACCGTGAGCTGCGCGGCGCCGCGATCGTGGACGCGGCGCTGGGCACGCCGCGCACCGAGCCCGGGCCGGTGTACAGCGACCTCGGGTACATCATCCTGGGCGCCCTCGTGGCGGACCTGACCGGGCGGTCGCTCGCGGACCTGGCCGCGCGCCGGACCGGGCTGCGGATGGGCGGGCCGGTCGCGCCCGCGGTGGCGACCGAGCGCTGCCCGTGGCGGGGCCGGCTCATCGTCGGCGAGGTCCACGACGAGAACGCTTCGGCGATGGGCGGCGCGGCCGGGCACGCCGGCGCGTTCGGCACCCTGGCCCTGGTCACCGCGGCCGCCCGGCCGTGGCTCGGCGCCACACCGCCGTGCCTGGCCGACAACGGCGCCGGGGAGCGGTTCGCGGCCGGCTGGTGGCTGCACCCGACCCGCGGGATCGGCGGGCCGCGCGCCGGCACCGACGGCTTCGGCGCGTCCGGGTTCGTCGGCAACCGGATCTGGTTCGAGCCGGGCCGCGGCTACGGCGTGGTGGTGCTGGGCAACCGCGTCCACCCGGTGCGTGGCGACCGCGCCCCGTTCGCCGCCTGGTGCGACGAGCTGCTCGCGGCGATCGCCGCGAGCAGCTCTGTGTAAGAAATGGCTGCCATAACAGCCATTTCTTACACGCAGCTGCTCGCGGCGATGCGCTTGTAGAAGAAGCTGCAGTCCGCCAGGGTGCCGGCCGGGTCCGCGGCATAGTCCGGGACGATGCCGTACCTCGTCCAGCCCGACGTCTCGTACAGCCGCTCGGCCGGGCTGCCCGTCGCCGTGTCGAGCAGCAGCAGGGTCGCGCCGGCCTCGGCGGCGGCGCGCTCGGCGGTGTCCAGCAGGGCCCGGCCCAGGCCGCGGCCGCGGGCCACGCTGTGGACCATGAGCTTGAGTACCTCGCCGCGGTGGCGGCCGTTGGGCTTGCCCTCCAGGGCCAGGCTCACGGTGCCGACCACGCCGGTGCCGTCCTCGGCGATCCAGACGCTGAGGCTGCCGTCGCGCACGGCGGGCTCGCGGGTGCGCCACCACGCGGCCGCGTCGCAGGCGTCGAACGGGCTGCGGAAGCCGACGGAGGCGCCGTGCGCGACGGCGTCGGCGAGCACCGCGGCGAGGTTGTCGACCTGTCCGGCGTACGAGCCGGGGCGCAGACGGGTGATCGTGGGCAACGGTGGCTCCCTCAGGGCAGGACGATGAGCAGGACGTAGCGCACGGGCCCCGGACCGGGGTTGACGAACCGGGACGGGCCCCACAGCCGGTACCGCAGGCAGTCCCCCGGCCGCACGGCGTGCACGGCGCCGCCGACGGTGAGCTCGACGGCGCCGTCGAGGACCAGCAGGTGGTGCTCCAGCCCAGCGACGGCCGGCTCCTCGTAGGCGATGTCGGCGCCCGGCTCGAGGACGCCCTCGATGACCTCGCCGCGCAGGCCCGGGTGCGGCGGCGACACCGAGCGGCGGGTGAACCCGGTCTCTCGGTCCCGCCACACCGGCTGCCGCTCGGCCCGCACGAGCTGCGGCGGCTCCGGCTCGACCTCGGCGAGCAGCCGCGACATCGGCCGGCCATAGGCGGCGCAGAGCTTGCCCAGCAGGGCCGCGGTCGGGCTGATCTCGCCGCGCTCCAGGCGCGAGAGCGTCGAGCGGCTCACGCCGGCGCGCCGCGCGAGCTCCTCCAGCGACCAGCCGTGCTCCAGCCGCAGCTCGGACAGGCGACCGGCGAGCCGGGCCTCGAGCGGCCCCGGGTCGTTTCCCATATCCGCAACGATATCCCAGATCTGGGAAGCGTGTTAATTGCTTGCCTAAAGCCTTTAGGGAACCGTACGGTCCGGAATATGCGACCGCTGACCGAAACCGACATCCGCGCCGCCTTCGTCAACTGCTCCCGCGGCGAGGCGCAGCGCGCGCACATCCCGCGCGACCTGGCCGAACGTCCGTGGGCGAACCTCGACTTCCTGGGCTGGCGCGACCCGGGCGCGCTGGATCGTGCCTACCTGGCCACCGAGCATGCCGGAGGGCTCGCGACCGTCTCGCTGCGCGTCGCCGAGCAGCGCGGCCGCCGCTTCCAGCACCGCGGGATGTGCTCGCTGTGCCTGACCACGCACCCCGGCAGCGGCGTGTCGCTGATGACCGGCCGCCGCGGTGGCAAGGCGGGACGCAACGGCGACTCCGTCGGCGTGTACCTCTGCTCCGACCTGGCCTGCTCGCTGTACGTGCGGGGCCTGCGCCGCCCCGGCGCCGGCGGCCGGCTCGACGAGACGCTCTCCATCGAGGAGCAGATCGCCCGGCTGGAGGGAAAACTGTCGGCGTTCCTGGACCGGCTGGTCGGCGACGCGACGCTGGTGGTGTCCGCACCGCAGCCCGGATCGAACCCGCACGACTGACTCGGGCCCTGGGGCCGACGACTGGATCGCGCTCGCGGGCCTCGCGGCGTTCGTGCCGGTGGCCGGCGTCGCTGAGCGACTCACAGGTTTCCTCAGGCTGGTCACAACCGGCGGGGGCAGGCTGAGCCGCATGGCAGTCACAGGAGCACCGAGAATCGTGCGCTGGTACGCCTACGCGGGGTGCCTGACGGTCGTTCCGTTCGTCGTGTCCGGGTTCGGGCTGCCGTGGTACGGCACCGCCGTCGTCCTCGGCGGGGCGCTCGCCGCGTGGGCCCTGATGTTCACGCTCGTCCGCCCTGCCGCGGTGCGGCTGCCGGTGCCGGGTGTGTGGGCGGCCGCGGGACCACTGGCGGTGTACGGCACCGCGAGCCTCATGCTGCACGGCACCGTCAGCCCGGGCGCGCTCGCCGCGGGCGGCTACGGGTGGGCGCTCGCCGTCGCCGCGCTGTCGTATCAGCGCCGGTACAGCGCGGCGGTGCGCTCCGCCGCCGCGGCGACCATGTCCCGCAGCTCCGGCGGGGCCACGATCTCCGCCTCCGGACCCAGGGCGAGCAGCTGGGTGTAGGCGACGGGCACCGACTCCGCCGGCAGCTCGACGGTGACCCAGCCGTCCGCGTCCGGCGGGCCGGCGCCCTCGGCCGCGGCCCGGTAGGCGACCGCCTCCACCGCGTGGCGCAGCAGGCGCAGGCCGGCCGGGCTGAGCCGCACGGTGACCGTCTCGGCCAGCAGGGCACGCTCGAACTCGCCGGCCCGATGCGACCAGAACGACGCCAGGTCGAAGCCGTCGTCGCGGCCGAAGCGCTCGTCCGTGGCCGTGACCGCGCGGACCCGGTCCACGCGATAGGTGCGCTCCCCGGCGCCGATGCGGCCCACGACGTACCAGACCCCGTTCTTGAGGACCAGGCCGAGCGGCTCGACGGTGCGGGTCACCTCGCCGGCCCGCCCGGCGTAGGTCAGCGCGACGACGCGGTCCTCCCACACGGCCCGGGCGAGCTCGGCCAGCCGCGGCGGCGGCTCGGCGTCGCGGAACCAGCCCGGCGCGTCGAAGTGGAAGCGCTGCCGGGCGCGCGCCGACGCCTCGCGCAGCGGGTCGGGCAGCGCGGCGGCGACCTTCAGCTGCGCCGCCGCGAGCGCCTCGCCGAGGCCCATGTCCCGGGCCGGTCCGGGCAGCCCCGACAGGAACAGCGCCTCGGCCTCGGCCCGGCTGAGCCCGTTGAGCCGGGTGCGGTAGCCGTCGAGCAGCCGGTACCCGCCGGCCCGGCCCTGCTCCGCGTAGACGGGCACGCCCGCGGCGGACAGGGCCAGGATGTCGCGGTAGATCGTGCGCTCGGAGACCTCCAGCTGCTCGGCCAGCTCGGCCGCCGTGCGCGGGCCGCCGGCCTGCAACAGCAGCACGAGCGAGATGAGCCGGGAGACGCGCACCGGACTAACGGTAGTCCTCGGCGCCGCCGGAGCGCCCGGCCGCGACCACCTCGGCGTCGTAGCGCCACCAGTCGGGTCGGCTGCCGTCGGCGTCGGTGAAGCCGTACTCCTTCGCCAGCCCCGCGCTGGACAGCGAGGCGCCGTTCCAGCGCGCCACTCGCGGGTCGGCGGCCAGCGCGGCGACGGCTCGCCCGACGTACACCGGCGTCTCCGACATCGCGAAGTGCGGGTCCTTCGCCGCGCCGTCGCGCCAGTTCTCCTCGGTGACGCCGAAGTGCTCCAGCATCAGCTCGGAGCGCAGGAAGCCGGGCGTGAGCGCGACCGCGGTGCCGCCGAACGACTTGAGCTCCTCGGACAGCGCGAACGCCATGCGCAGCACGGACGCCTTGGCCAGGTCGTAGAAGAACGAGACGCGGTACCGCTTGTCGTTGTACTCCGCCGTGCCGTCGGTCATCTCCACCACCAGGCCGCCGGGGTTGCGGATCAGCAGCGGCAGCGCGGCGTGGCTGGTGACGATGTGCGTGTCGATCGCCAGGCGCAGGATGTGCAGGCCGACCTCGAGGTCGTCCTCCCACAGCTTCTTGTCCCAGCTGAACAGCCCCTCGGCGCCCCAGATGTCGTTGACGAGCACGTCGAGGCGCCCCTGCTCGGCGTCGATACGCTCCACGACGCCGCGCACCCGCGCCGGGTCGAGGTGGTCGGCGCCGATCGCGATGCCGACACCGCCCGCGGCCGTGACCATCTCGGCGGTCTCCTCGATGGTCTCCGGCCGGTCCATCTCCGAGCGGCGCGAGCGGGTGGTCCGTCCGGTGGCGGCGCGCTCGCTCATCCACGAGCGGGACATCGCCGAGGTCGCCGCGCGCGTGCTGACCGAGCCCGGGCACGCGGGCGCCGCCTACACGCTGA
>NZ_JBEPDB010000120.1:0-777 GCF_040300025.1 Dactylosporangium sp. NPDC000555
AACAACATGATCTACGAGAGCTACGGGCATCTATTAGCTGGGGTCCACAGTGGAACGTCAGCCGACCCTCAGACCCCCGCCAAGTTCGAAGAGCCTCTATGTGGTGTCGGCACTTGGCCAAGAAGAGGCCAGTCGGGCGGGTTGGCCCGCCTCGCCGGCGGGCGACGGCGAGGCATCACGCAAGCTGGGCCGAGCCACGACCGCATGTCCCGCGAGCACGACGCGTACCGCGCAGAGGTGAACCAAGCGGGTGGGGCGCCGGAGTGCCGCGCACAACCCTGCACTTGACGCGTCGCCGGTCGAGGCGCTCCGCGAGGTGTCCCTCGAAGCCGACGACAACTGTGCGACGACTAACCCCTGCACGGGAGCGTTCTAGCAGCTCGATGCCTTTGGCAAGCCAGGACTGTAGATCCGTCGCGAAAGCTACAGAGGTTCGAATTCTCTACCCGCCACCAGGGAACGACAAGGCCTTGAACTGCGGAAACGTAGTCAAGGCCTTCGTCGTCTTCTGCTGTTGTTGACCTTGGCTATCCCTCCTTGTCCCGGTCGATCGGGCACGGCTCGGGGGAGAAGTCGATGACGAAGACGGCTCTTGGCGGGGATTACTCTGGTTGGGATTTCGCGACGGATTCGTCAGCTGATGGCGCAGAGGGGAGAAGTCGATGACGAAGACGGCTCTTGGCGGGGATTCCCCTGGCTGGGATTCGCGACAGATTCGTCATCTGATGGCGCAGCTTGCGACGGCTGGGGGTCTGTCGAGCGGGGTGATGGCGCAGC
>NZ_JBEPDB010000120.1:875-19907 GCF_040300025.1 Dactylosporangium sp. NPDC000555
GCTCACGGCGGCTGGAGGTCTGTCGAGGGGGATGGCGGCGCAGCTTGCGACGGCTGGGGGTCTGTCGAGCGGGGTGATGGCGCAGCTCACGGCGGCTGGAGGTCTGTCGAGGGGGATGGCGGCGCAGCTTGCGACGGCTGGGGGTCTGTCGAGCGGGGTGATGGCGCAGCTCACGGCGGCTGGAGGTCTGTCGAGGGGGATGGCGGCGCAGCTCGCGACGGCTGGGGGTCTGTCGAGCGGGGTGATGGCGCAGCTCACGGCGGCCGGAGGTCTGTCGAGGGGGATGGCGGCGCAGCTCGCGACGGCGGCAGGTCCGTCGATCGGGGTAGTCGCCCAATGGGCTCGGCTGTCCGCTCAGTTCGCAGCCACGATGCCGGAACTCGACGTCGATCCCGATCGCCGCCTGGTCGAGATCTCGGGCTTTCTCTCGACGGTCGATGCGGCAGGGATCCTCAAGGAGGAGGCCGAGGATCTACTACAGGACCCTGAGACGTGGCTCAGTAACACAGAGACAGCCGCTGAAAGCGGAGACGAGCAGGCCAACAGTGCTCTTCTCCTTGTCCGCTACCTCTTCGCATGCTTCCTCCTACTCGCCCGCCGGCTCGACCCCTCGGCCAGAACGGTCGAACGCTACGCGCCCCTGATCGCCATCTCCGTTCTCTTGGTGGTCATCGCGGGAACGTTGAACGCTAACAACCCCAAGCTGTTGGAGAAGGTCAACGGCCTCCTGAGCTCTCCGATTGGCATCGTCAGCCTCTACGTGGCGCTACGCCCTGCTGCGTCGGCGATCAGGTCAAGAAGGAGGAAGCCCAGCATGCCTCTCCGGGGCGCCAGCAGACCGGGGAGGCGAGTTTTGCGGAGGCGTCGCTAGTTGAATCTCCTTGTCGGGCAGTTGTAGACCTTCCGGTCCGGACGGGGCCAAGGTGGAGCGCCCTACCGGACGAGTCTCAAAGACGGCTGTCAAGCGACGGCGGAAGCCGACGGCCAGGGTGTCGCCGGAGTACGACGACAGCTGGAGGCACCGAAGCGAACAGCGGCCTAGACACTCGGGGCGCCCAAGGACGACCGCCCGAGTGTCTAGGCCGCTCTTCGGCAGTCTGACGCGCAACCGTGCGCGTCAAACTGCGCGTCAATCCGTACGAACGCATCCAGACGCCTACGGACGCCTAGGGACCCTCCGTCGCAGGTCAACGGGCATGCGAGTGGAGGTCAACTGTCCATGATCGTTGCTTGACACGGAAGAAGTCACTGGTTCAAACCCAGTATCGCCCACCACCGATAGGCGCAGCCTGCTCATAGGCTGCGCCTATTCGCCTTTTCGGTGGTGGATTCCTCGCGCTCGCTTCGCTCGCTCCAGGCGGGGGCTGCGCCACCCCGCACCCCCCGATGCCTCGCTTCGCATCGGCACTGCTTCGCTTTGCTCGCCAAAACCCGCCTGCCGGTCGATCTTCGTTCAACCAGTCTCGTCCATGGCCTCGGCCATGGCGACCTAGCCTCGGCGGGCATCCCGGATGCCGAGCTGAGTGCCTCAGCCCTCAACGAGGCTCCGATCTCCGTGGTGATCAAGTCCCGATGGATGATCTCGCTGTGAGTCCAGAGGAGTTGCTGTCACTGGCCCGATCCGACAGGTGGGCGGATCGAGCACGGGCCGGCCGCGAACTCAGCGGCCTTGTTGGCAGCCAGCAGGTCGACGCCGCCGTGCGGTCCTTGCTGCTTGATCCCGGTGACACTGCCGTGATTGACGCGACCGCCGAGGCACTTCTGCAACGCGGTGACGTTACGGCGCTGCGGCTGTTCGCAGGTGCCTGGGAACAGGCCGACGGCGAGCAGGCAGACCACCTCAGCGGTGTCCTGGGCGGCCTGTTCTTCACGTTGTTCTGTGGCTCGCCAGCAGATCGTGATCGCTTCCGCTCGGCCCTGCACGAGCTGCTTGCCGACGCCGACGTGGCCGTCCGTAATGGCGCCCAAGATCTCCTGAACAATTTGCATCGAGTCCTACCGGAGTAATGCATGGGGTCACGCCACATTCGACGTGACCCCATGCCTTGCCGAATAGCCTGCGATCAGCCGCCGAGAGTTTCGACGGGCTGACCCGTGATGGCGGCGATCAGGTCGAAATCCTTGTCGACGGCGAGAACCGTCAGTCCTGCCTTCTCGGCAGCGGCCGCGATCAACATATCCGGAATGGACGGGGCGCGGTGCTGACCGCAGTCAGCCAGCAACATCTGCACCTCGAAGGCGCGGTCCTCGACGGCTGGAGTCAGATGCTCGACCGGCATCAACGCCAGCGGGGGTAACGCGAACTGCCCACGCCCGGCATCTCCGGATCGTACCGAATAGCCGAGTTCAAGCCGGGTGATGGCGGACAGGCGCACCAGACCCCGGCTGATGCGCGTGCTCCATTCATCGCGGTTTGTCTGTGACTCCTTGCTGGGATCGCTGCCGCCGAGCGCGTCGCGCAGCCGCCGGCGGGCGCGGTTGAGGCGGGAACGCACGGTGCCGACCGGCACGTCGAGCGCCGCCGCGGTCTCCCTCGTAGGTCAGGGCGCCCCAGACGACCAGCAGCAGCACGTCGCGCTCCGCGCCGTGAGCCCGGTCAGCACGCCGGCCAGCCGCCGGACGGTCGCCTCGGCGGTGACGTTGGCCGCGATGGCGTCGGCGTGGTTGTCCGCGACGACCGGGTCGATGCCGCTGCGGGCCCAGGCGCGGTACTGGGCGCGCTCCGCGCGGGCGTGGCGGCGCAGCAGGTTGGTGGCGATGCCGTACGGCCACGGCAGCGCGCGCTCGGCCTGCGGGTCGTAGCCGTGCCGGCTGCGGAAGGTGGCCAGGAACGTCTCGGCCGTGAGGCCGCCTTGGCCGGACCGGACCGGGGACAGTTCTTCCTGTCCCCCATCGCGACATAAGGTGAGGTTTATACTGGCGGCATGCGGCAGGTCGTGTTGCTCGCCCCGGTCGACGAGTGGTTCCTTGGCCTGTGCGAAACCGATCCGACCACTGCCAACCGAGTCATGGAGGCGATTGACCACCTAGCGCAGGCCGGTCCTGGCCTCGGGCGGCCGATGGTCGACCGGGTCCACGGCAGCCGTCTGCACAACTTGAAAGAACTCAGGCCCGGCTCAGCAGGCCGCTCCGAGATCCGCCTGCTGTTCATCTTCGACGCTGAGCGGGATGCGGTGATCCTGGTCGCTGGTGACAAGGCTGGTCAGTGGGTCCGGTGGTACGACGAGAACATTCCGATCGCGGAGAGTCGATACGAGCAGTACCTGGTCGAACGGAAGAACGAGGAGACATCATGACCGCGCGCAGGTGGAGCGATGTCAAGGCTGAGGCAATGGCTCAGCAGCCGTGGCTGGCCAGTGCCGAGGCCGAGGCCGAGCGGGCGCAGATCCGCGCCGAAAATCTCGGCCGCATCCGAGGGCATGAACTCGCCGAGATGCGCAAGTCTGCTGGCCTCACTCAGGCCGAGGTCGCCGCGATCCTCCGGGTCAGCCAGGCCCGTGTTTCTCAGATCGAGCACGGACAGGTGGACAGCCTGGACATGCTGCGCGCCTACGCCGAAGCCCTCGGCGCCGAGGTCTCCATCGTCGTCTCCCGGGGGCCGCTCACGCTACGGGTTGCCTGATTCCGGTTCTGCTACCTGCCTGCCCGTCTGCGGCGCTACTCGGCCTGGCCATCCATCGGTTGACGCTTCGCTCGCTTGGCGCGGCTTCGCTGCGCTTGCCGAGTGGCCTCGCTTCGCATCGGCTGTCGAGGACCCGGCGCCGCGGCCGAGGCCGACTGCGATCGACACGCGCCGAAATCTCGGCCGCATCCGAGGGCATGTGAACCGGATCGAGGTCGCCGGTGGAACCCTTAGCCCAAGAACGAGCATGAGGCAGCGCTGTCGACAGAACCAATTCGGGCCAGGGGCGCTGTACGTCGCCGCCTCCCGTGCCGAGCAAGGAGTGCTCAACGGGCCGGGTACGATGATCGGCTGTCTCTGCCACAGCGGCGTATGTCGAGCCCCGTACAAGTAGCCAACGGGAGGTGACGTGGACGGCCAGGAGCGCCCGCTGATGCGGGAGTACAACGGCCTGATCTGGATCGGCGATCAGCCGGGCATCCGCCTGGAGATGCTCGCCCCGTCGCTTGAGGCCGCGGGGGCCCTGGTCATCGAGACGTACGGGAAGGGCACGTCATCTCCATCTGGAACGAGAAGGACAGCCACACCCCGCGGTAGCCGGCCTCAGGCGTCGGCCAGCTCGATGCCGGTGGGCGCCCGCAGACACTGCGCCTGCTCACGAGCAAGACCATGACATACCGCGGAAGGCTTTTGTTCGGTGAAGCCGGGCGGTCTCGACAGCCGTTCTACCGGAGTCCCGTTGCCACATCACCGCAACATATGCCGCCCATGTGCTGCGTGTAACGCCAAGGAAGTGTGCGCAGTCGTCCGCTGTCCACCAATCGGTGGGCAGCGCGAGGGGCAGCCACCCCTTCTACGAGTCGCCCTGGTCGAGCGTCGTTGTTCGAGACGGGCTGCTGCTCGCAATTGCTTGCGCGTGCCGCCGTTTGACACGTAGCCAGGTGACCCAGATGGCGGCCGCACTACCTACCCATCCCGCGAGTGCGTTGCTGAGGAAATAGGCCCACCCAGGCTGCGAGTGGAGGGGCCGGATCTGATCAGCGATGAACAAGACCACTAACGCGACCAGCAACAGTACGATTGCGGTGATGATCAGATGCCGAACCCGAGATCGCGCCGCAGGGCTGAACGTGACGATGAGCGGCCCCAAGGCCGCGGCGAACGGCACCCTCGGGAAGCCCTTGGGTGTCCCCGGCCAGATAACATCGAGGAGAAACAACACAACGCTCATGGCCACGACGGCCACCGTGACCCGGATAATGTCCGACTTCCACGGATATTCTTCAGCAGCCGCCACGCGAACACGATAATTGCCGCTTGTGACATGCGCCGTCCACCAAGCGGACCGTACTCCCCGATCACGGCTGAGCGCGGAAGAGGTCACTGGTTCAAACCCAGTATCGCCCACGCAGCGAAGGGGGCTGTCGAGCCGATCGACAAGCCCTCTTCCGTGTTCCTGAGTGCCTACAGATGACGGTAGTTGCCTTCGGCGCCTCTGGGAACGACCGGGTCTGGCGTGGCCGCCTCGGCCGGACCGGATCGGGGACAAGTCCTTCATGGGTGGGGTCTCTTCAGCAAGATCGCGGGATCCGCGTTCTCCGCGTTGAGCCCGGCCGACCATACCGGAGTATGGTAATTATATGGCGACGAAGAAGGTTACGGTTACCCTGCCTGAGGAACTCGTGGAAGCGCTCGGGGCCGCAGCCCGCGAGGATGGCGTCGCGCTGTCGCGGCTCGTGGCCAAGGCGGCGGAGTGGGAGCTGCGGCGTCGGGCGGGCCGTCGGCTGATCAACGACTGGCAGGACGAACATGGCGCATTCACGGCGGAAGAACTCGCCGCTGCCAGAGCGGAGATGGCTGCAGCCGATGCCCAGACGTTCAGCGGATACGGGTCGGCGGCCGCGTGAGCATTCCATACGTCTACGACGCCGGTGCGTTGATCGCGATTGACGACAATGACCGGCGGATGTGGGCGATCCACCACTTGGCCATCGAAGAGGGGCGACGCCTACTCGTACCCGCCGTCGTGGTGGGGCAGGCATGGCGTGATGCCCGCCACCAGGTCCAGCTCGGCCGGTTCTTGCACAGCTGCGAGGTCGTACCAGTCGGGCTCGAGCTGGCAAAGGCAGCCGGCATCCTGTGCGGCAAGGCCGGGACCGGTGACGTCGTCGACGCTGTTGTCGTCACGATCGCTCTGTCGCGCGGCGCAATCGTCTTCACCAGCGATCCAGAGGATATCGCACACCTGTCGGCCGCGTCGGACATCAAGCCAGGGCTGGTCGTCCGCCGGCTCTGACGAGTGACCATTAGCCAACAACTGACACGCTGGAACCACTGGTCAGTTTTCTCGGCGGAGTGCGGCGGCGAGGCGGTCGCTGAGCACGGTGACCCGGGGGAGCAGCGGGCGTGCGTACCACGAGCTCTTGCGCTCCCGGAGCAGCCGTTCGCCGTCGGTCTCCCAGCGGAATGCGGGTTTACCGAGAGCTGCCCGGAAGACCTGGTTCACGGTGTCGGGGTGGCGGGCGGCGAGCCGTTGGAGCGGGATCGGGTCGACGCTGTCGTCGTCTAGGTAGGACTTGATCGTTTCCTTGTAGCGCCGCCTGCGCATGAGGGCGGGGTTGTCGAACGCTTCCTGGGCGAGCGCGTAATCGGCATACATCCCCATGCCCGCGGTCTCGTCGAAGATGATCCCAACCGTTTCCGCGGAGAGGTGCAGCCAATCGGTGTCCGTGTCAGGGCCCGTGCTGGCGCCGTCGGTATACGTCTCCCAGAAGGCGGCCATGGCCGTCGGCAGGTCGTCGACGGACACGGTCACCTCATCCGTCCCGAAGTGCCGGACGAATGCGGCCTGCTGGTCGCGTTGCTGCTGCCATCCGGCCGCGACCTTGGCCGGGTTGTGGAAGACCAGTTCGGGGCAGGACGCGGCGACCTGCGCTGCGGCGCGCAGGACGTCGTCGCGGGCGATGGCGGGAAATGGCTGTACCGGACCGCTGATGAGCCATTCGTCGTTGACGGGCACCACCCGTGTGGAGATGAACGATCCGGTCGGCATCTGGTCGAACACCTGGGGCCCGACGTTGGCCCGGATTCGGTACGGCATCTCGTCGATCAGGTTCTCGGCGAGTAGTGCGGCGCCATCGCGTCCGGTCACCTCGAACATCCCCTGGCGCACCTTGCGCCAGCCGAGCAGAAATGCGCGCTCGGCATCAGGCAGGTTCCGCTGGATCTCCAGGTAGCAGTCGATGACGGTGCGTCCGTCGTGCAGCCGGAATTCCTGGAGAAACCAGTCGTAGAAGGCGTACAGGGCCTGCTCGTCCTCGATGACGACGAGCTTGCCGAACCGCTTGCGGATCTCCTGACGGAACTGCTTGTCGAAGCGCGGCTTCTGGGCGAACTCCAGAAGCTGGCGTTTCAGGCTGCCGCTGCGTTCCACCAGGGAATCGGTCGAATCCACCGGGCGAGTGTAGGGCTGGTCGAGTGCGGTGTGGCGGGCAGGCACGATGTTGGGGACCGCAGACGTCGCCAGGCCGGGCGTGTCAGGCCCGCTCAGACGCGCTTTTGCACGGCCTGGCGTCGTTGTGGTCTCGCGCTGGTCAGTAGGGCCAGGTCCAGTCGGGGCGCGCCCGCGCGGGGAACGGGGCCAGGCCGAGATAGCGGCGGTAGGCGGCGTGGCTCCAGATCGGCGGCGGTGGGTGTCTCATGCTTGGACCGGGGACGGCAGGCATGGCCGGAGCGCAGGTCCGCGCGATGGCAGTCGCGAGGTCGGAGTCACATGCGGACAGCGGCAGGCCGGCGCTCATCGCGGTGGCACTGGCAGGCCGTAATGCCCCCGGAGCGTCCGCGCGGTGTACTCCTTGCGGAAGATGCCCTTGCCCTGCAACAGGGGCAGCACGTGGTTGGTGAACTGTTCGAGTGGTTCGCGTCCGCCCGGGATTCGGTAGTTGAAGCCATCGGCGGCGCCGGTCCGGAACCACAGCTCGATGTCGTCGGCCACCTGCTCGGGCGTACCCACGATGAGGTGGTGCCCGAACGCCGCGGTCGCCCGCAGCACGACCTGACGAGCGGTGAAGCCGCCCTGTTCGGCCTCGGCTCGCATGACGGCGGCGCGGCTGGTGAAGCTCTGGCCGGCCGTGGCCCACACCGCTGCGGGGATCGGCGCGTCGAGGTCGAGCCCGCGCACGTCGAGCCCGATCTGATGGTGCAGGCGGACGATCGCCTGGTCCAGGTCGACGTTGGCGTTGAACGCGTCCAGGGCGGCCTGCGCCTCGGCCTCGGTGCTGCCAATGATGGGCAGGATGCCCGGCAGCACGAGGGCGTGGGCCGGGTTGCGCCCGAAGCCCGCCACCCGCCGCTTGAAGTCCTGGTAGAACTCGCGGGCGGCCTCGATGGTGGGCTGGGCGGTGAAGATGGCGTCGGCGTGCCGGGCACCTTGATCGCGGCCGGTGTCGGAGGAACCCGCGTGGAAGATGACCGGACGACCCTGGGGCGAGCGCGGCACGTTGAACAGCGCGTCGAGCTGGAAGTGCTTACCCCGGAAGGGGACGGGGCGGATCTTGCCATGGTCCAAGGTCGCCGTCGGCCACGGCCCGGCGACGAATGCGTCGGGCTCCCAGCTGTCCCAGAGTGCCTTGACGATTTCGATGTACTCCTCGCCGCGCTCGTAGCGCAGCGCGTGCTCCGGGTGCGCGGTCGGTCCGAAGTTCGGCGCCACCGACGGCTGCGACCCGGTTACCGCGTTCCAGCCGACGCGGCCGCCGGTGAGCTGGTCGAGCGTCGCGATTTTCCGGGCCGTGTTGTACGGCTCGGAGTACGTGGTGAGGATCGTCGGCGCCAAACCAAGGTACGTCGTGTGGGCGGCGATCACGGACAGGACGGTGAACGGCTCCGGCGTCGTGTACCCCTCGCCAAGACTGGGACTGTCGGCCAGGAAGATGGCGTCGAACAGCGCCCGCTCGGCGTCCTGGGCGAGGCGCACCAGCGCGTCGATGCTCCACGCGCGACCGGCGTCGACGCCGGGTTGCCGCCACGCCTCGAACGGCGGGCTGAAGAGGTTGAGCACGAGCTGTCGGTCGGTCACGGGATCTCCTCCGGTCTCAGGTCGCAGGGGTCCAGCCCAGCAGCGGCGCGGTGTCACGGGCGATGCGTTCGAGGCCCCGCAGGGCCACATCGACCGTGTGCCGGTGGCCCCGGCCGACTTCGACCGACTCCAGCAGTCCGGTGACGGCGATGATGTAGTCGACCTCCGGCAGCAGCGCGGCGTCGGCGCGCAACCCCTCGGCCACGTCCTGGGCCGAGCCGGTCTTGAGGTTCACCCCGGTGATGATGTCGTCGAAGGTGAGATCGTCGGCCGGAACACCCCGCACGTCGGCGATGCGCTTGCGGGAGCTTTCCAGGAAGCGGTTCAGGTCATCGAGGGCACCGGCGCGCGAGGCGCCGGCGTAGATGTTGCGGATGCCACCCAGCCGGGGGGTCAGCAGCGGGGCGATCTCGGACGGGGCCTCGACCGGACCGACCGTGCGCCACTCGTCGAGGTAGGCGTCGATGATGGGGCGCTGCACGGTCTTCGCGTCCAATGTGGCCGTTCCGAACAACGCGCCGAGCCCGGTCCGGGCGGCCCGCCGGGCCGACTCCGGACTGCCGGGGGTACGCCACAGCCGCTGGGCCAGACCGGTTCCGTCGACATGGATGCGCTGGTCGGTGCCCCGCAGCGGCCGCCCGCTGAGCGCGTCGAGCAGCACGCCCAAGTGCTCGTCGAAGAGCTTGCCCGGATTCGACGCGTCCACCCCGTACGCGGCGTACTTGTCGATGTTCGCCGCGCCGGTGCCCAGTCCGAGCTGCAGCCGGCCGCCGGCGATGCCGTCGAGGGTCAGCGCGTCGTTGGCGAGCTGCAGCGGCTCGGTCAGGGGCAGCGTGACTACGGCCACGCCGAGGCCGATCCGGTGGGTGTGGACCGCGACCGGCGCGAACGACACCAGCGGCGACGGAGCCGAACCCAGCTCGGGCCGCACGAGCAGGTGCTGGGCCAGGAAGCCGATGTCGTAGCCGAGCTCCTCGGCGCCGACGAACAGCCGGACGAGTTCCTCGTTCGCCTCGGCCGGCGGCGAAGCAGTGTTGGCGTGGGTGAAGAAGCCGAGGCGGAACGGCTTGGCGGTCACAGGCGCTGTCCTTTCCAAGAGTCCACGGTGGTCATGCTGGGTCACTCGCCGCTCGCGACCCGGCGCCAGCGGGTGGTGCGGCGCTCGGCCAGGAGGAAGATCGAGTTGAATACGTAGCCGACGAAGGCCACCGTCACCACCGCGGCCAGCAACTGGTTGATGTTGAAGGTCTGCTGGGCGTTGAGGATGTAGAACCCGATTCCGTCGTTGCCGGCCAGCATGCCGACGACCACGGCCAGCACCAGCGAGATGCCCAGCGACTGGCGCATCCCGACGAGGATGAACGGCGTGGCGTACGGGAGGGCGATCTCCCGCTGCGTCTGCCACCATGTCAACCGGTATGTCTGCGCCGTCTCGTTGAGCACTTTGGACACTCCGCGCGCGCCGGCGTACGAGTTGATGATCATTGGGAAGATGCCGGCGGCCAGGAAGACGGCGATCTTCATGGACTCCCCGATGCCCAGGAAGAGCACGAAGATCGGCAGGATGGCGGTCGTCGGCGTCAGGCGCAGGACCTCGACCGTCGGCTCCAGCAGGCCCCACACGACGCGGGAGCGGCCCATCAGGAACCCGATGCCGACGCCGAGCGGAACCGCGAGCGCAAGACCGATGCCCATGGTACGCAACGTGCGGCCCAGGTCGGGCAGAAGTTGGCCCTGGGTGATCTCATGGAGCCAGGTCTGGGCGATCCGGTCGGGAGCGGAGATGGTCGGGTTGAAATGGATCTCCGACGAAATCTGCCAGACGACGATGGCCAATGCGACCAGGGTCCAGCCGGACGCCCGGCTACGCAGGAAGCGCAGCAGCGACCGGCCGACCCGGATCGACGGCACGCCCGTGGTCTGCGGGCCCCTGGTTGCCGCGACCGGAGGCCGGGCTTCGGTCAGGTCAGCCATGTGCGGCTCACTCCAAGCCCAGCACGAGGCCGAACACCTCGCGCCGAAGTCGCAGGTACCGCGGGTCCTCCCGGACGTCGACCTGCGTGCGCGGATAGGGAATGTCCACTGTGGCGTCGCGGGCGATACCGGCGCCGGCCTCGTGGAGCACGATGACGCGCTGCGACAGGAACAGCGCCTCCTCGATGTCGTGGGTGACGAACAGCACGGTGAGGTCGTGCTGCC
Organism: Dactylosporangium sp. NPDC000555; assembly: GCF_040300025.1. Classification (NCBI taxonomy): domain Bacteria; kingdom Bacillati; phylum Actinomycetota; class Actinomycetes; order Micromonosporales; family Micromonosporaceae; genus Dactylosporangium; species Dactylosporangium sp. NPDC000555. The sequence goes on from NZ_JBEPDB010000120.1 coordinate 11,774, forward strand.
GCCAGATCCGTAGGAGCAGATCCTGCAGGTTCGACCGGCTCAGGGCGTCGACCGCGCTGAACGGCTCGTCGAGCAGCAGCACCTGGGGGGAGGCGGCCAGCGCCCGCGCGATGGCCACCCGTTGCTGCATGCCCCCGGACAGTTCGCCCGGGTACCGGCTGAACGTCCCGGCGAGTCCGACCTCGGCCAGGTAGCCGTTGATGATCTCGTTCTCCTCGGCCCGGCTACGGGCCCGGCGCGGCCCGTGCCGGTGGCGGAGTCCGAACCGGACGTTGTCCCCGACCGTCCGCCACTGCAGCAGCGACTCGTTGTAGTTCTGGAACACGTAGCGCGCGCTGTCGGGCGGCCCGTCGACCCGGTCGGCTCCGATGTGGATCGATCCGGACGACACCGCCTCCAGCCCGGCGACCAGCCGCAGGAAGGTGGACTTCCCGCAGCCTGAGCGTCCGACCACCGACACGAAACTGCCCCGGTCGATGGTCAGGCTGACCGGACGCAGCGCGCGTACCACATTGCCGTCGAGGGCCACGTAGTCCTTGCCGGCGCCGGCCAGCACGATGTCGCCCGACAGTCCACTATGGGCTCGCACGTCACGGTCGACGGCGGGGCTCTCCGTGCTCGTCACGGTGTACCGCCCGATGAGGACTTGGTCGCCGAGGCGAAGACGTGCGACTTCCAGTCCACGCCCTTGGCAACCTTGTCCGGTGCGTACTTCAGGCCGAGTTCGTACCAGGACTGCGTGGCGTCCAGGTTGATCGGGCCGGTCTGGTAGTAGGTCGGCAGCAGGTTGCGCAGCTTGGCGTCGTCCCCGCCGGCGATCTTCTTGAAGTCGAGCTTGTAGTACTGCTGCACGAGATCCGCCTGCTCCGACGGCGACACGGCGTTCCACCACGCGTGGAACTCATACAGGGCCTTGGCGAACGCGTGGGCGATCTCGGGGTGCTTGCGCGCGTAGTCGCCGGTGGTCCAGAATGCGGCCGTCGTGGCGTCGGGGTTGGACCACGCCTTGGTCGAGGTGTTCCCGACGGTGGTGAAGTTGTAGCCGGTCTTGCCGTCGTTGGAGTAGGCCCCGGTCCAGTGCCCGGCCCACACGTCGTAGTCGCCGCGTTCCAGGGCCTGTGGCGCGCCGGTCGCGTCCTGGATAATGACGAAGGTCACGCTGTTCGAGTCGACCCCGTTGGCATCGAGGAAGCCGCGCGTGTTCACGGTGAACTGCGGCACTGGCGACACACCGACCTTCTTGCCGGCGAGGTCGGCCGCGGTCTTGACCGGTCCGCCCGATTTCACCAGGAACGGCAGGCTCGTCAGGTTGGTGTTGTTGTTCGCGACGAGCTGGATGTCGAAGCCGTTGCCGAGCGCGTTGATGCCGGCGTAGAAATCCGCGTATCCGATGTCGAGGCTGCCACCCTGCAGTGCGGCGAGAGTGGCCACACCGCTCTGGGTCTGGGTGAGCTTGGGGTCGAGGCCGTACTTCGAGAAATACCCCTTCGCCTTGGCGATTTCCAGGGCGTTGGCGTAGCCCGCGTCGGCCACGGTGATCTTGACCGGGTTGGCGGGATCGAGCGCACTGGGCGAGGCCGACGGCGCCTCCTCCCCGCACGCGGTGAGCGTCGACGCGAGAAGCATGGACGCTAAGGCGGCGGCCAGCCGCGGGAAACTGGACACGAGAGGTTCCTCCACTATGGACTAACAGACAGGAATCAGCGGAATCGGAGGGTTTACGGAAGCCCGATCGGCGATGGACCGGCGCCAGGCAATGCGTGCGAGACGCTGCGATGCGACACGCTGGTGCGACGAGGTCGTCGACAGCGGCGGCGTGGCGCTAACAGCGCGCGCTACGGACCCGCAGCAGATCGGCGCCACGTTCGCGCGTCAGCAGCGGTGGTCCCCCGCCCACGTGATCAAGTGTGTGCCGTCCCGCCTGCTATTGTCAATCAAGCCGATAGGAATTCCAGCCTTTAGGACGGCTGGGCCATGTCGTACGCAGCCGGAGACGTCGTCGCCGGCTCCCCCCACGATCGCCATCCGCGACATGTGGCCCGACCCGAAAGGATCCGCATGACCACCACTGGTACCGACGCTGTCATTTCTGCCACCGCCCTGAGAACGCTGCTCGACTCCGGCGCCGACGTCGTGCTGCTCGACATCCGCCGCAACGCCGACCACGGACTACGGCACGAGTACGAGGCCGGGCATCTGCCCGGGGCGCACTACGTCGAGCACTCCACGCAACTCGCCGGCGTCCGCACGCCGGAATCGGGCAAGAACCCGTTGCCGACCGACGAACAGATCCAGGCGGCGGTGACCGGCTGGGGCATCCACCCGTCGTCGACCGTCGTCGTCTACACCCGCGGCGCCGCCCCGCCGGCCACCCGGGCCTGGTGGGTGCTGACCTGGGCGGGCGTGCCGGACGTCCGGTACCTCGATGGCGGCCTGGACGCCTGGACGGCCGCCGGCGGGGAGCTCACCACCGACGAGCCGGCTCCGGGCGGCGGGACGTTCGAGGTGCGTACGGGTTCGCTGCCGACCATCGACGCGGACGACGCCGGGGCGCTGGCCCGTTCCGGGCTGCTCCTGGACGCCCGGCCTCGCGAGGCGTACCTGGGCGACGCGGAACAGCCGGGCCAGGGCCACATCCCGGGCGCGGTGAGCGTGCCGTACTCCGACAACCTCGACGATGACGGCCTGCTCCGCGACGACGAGAGCCTGCGCGCCCTCTACGTCGGGCACGGAGTCGACGGCGCGACCCCGCTCGGTCTGTACTGCGGCGGCGGGGTCGGCGCGACCACCGGCATCCTCGTGCTGCACCGGCTCGGAATCCCGGCCGCGCTCTACCCTGGCTCGTGGACCCAGTGGAGCGCCGACCCCACCCGGCCGGTCGCCACCGGCACCGAACCCGGCTGAGCTCGAGCCCTGCCGGACCCCGACCGGGCACACAGCGCGTCGACGATTTGTTATATCTGATGCGTGACTCAGCCGGTGCCGGATCCAGCCGTCTCACCGTCACTCGTCGCCGACATCACCACCAGCCCGCCCGCGCCGGCGGCACAACCGCGCCAGCGGGGCCTGCTTCTACTGATCCTGGTCGCGGCGCTCGTCCTCCTGGCAGTCGCCGGTGCCGGATTCGTAGGCGGTTTCCTCTTCGGCCGCCCGGCCGCGGAGAAGTACACGGTCTGGGTCTATCTCAAGACCGACGCCAACGACAGTGACAAGGTCGAGGTTCGCAAGGCGCTGGAACGGCTGCACCCCGACAATGCGATCCGGTTCGTCACCAAGGAGCAGGCGGAGGCCAAGGCGAAGGAGACGTTCCACGACTACCCCGACGCCCTCAAATACATGACCGCGGAGAACCTCCCGGAGTCGTTCGAGGCGGACCTGGTGACCCGGAGCATCACCTGCAAGGACATCAGCCCGATCTGGAAAATGGAGGGCGTCGAGAAGGTGACCGTCGGCCGCAAGTACCACGACGACGTTCCCGGCGCGACGATCGGCTGCTGACGCATTTCGACCGGCATGCACGGGAAGGGGCGTTGATGTCGTTGCCGGAGCGCGGGCCGTGGCTCGTCACCGCGACCTCGTCGTCGGTCGACTGGGTCGTCGCGGCCACCGCGCTCGCCGCGACGTCCGGCGGCCGGGCCGCGGTGGTCATCGTCGGGGCCGGGCCCGACCTGCCTTCCGCCCACCTCCTCCGCGCCCACGTCGCGACCCTGGTTGCGGTCGAGGGGGAACACCTGAGCCTCGATGACGTCGCGGCGATTGTCCGGGCGCTTTCGGGCACCCACATCCGGGTGTTGGCGGTTGCGTCCGACGGCCTCGTCACGCCCCTCGGCGATGGCGGCTGGACGGCGGCTGACCTTGCCGCCGAGGTACATGCGCCGGTCGCCGTCATCACCGGCACCGGCGCCGACGCGGTCGGTCACGCGATCCTCATGCTCGAGGCGCTCGAAACCCGGCGCATCCCCGCGTCCGTCATCGCGGTCGGCGACGGTGGCGACTTCTCCGCGCTGCCTGTACGGCTCGCCGGCCAGATCCCCGCTGACGCGCTCGAGCACCGGGACCGGTTCGCGGAGGCGGCCCGCGAGTGGGTGCATCCGCTGACCGGCATGGCCGACCCGGCGACCTCGGCCGGCAACGAGGCTGACAAGCCTGTGGAGACCGCGCCCGCCAAACCCGACCTCCAGACGCGCATCGCCAAGAAGGCGGCGCTGGGCCTGGCGGTGGCGCTGGTCGTGGCGCTGGTGGTGCTGTTCCTGTGCAACGGCGTCGGGATGAGCGCATTCACCATGCGCGAGGCCGAGCTACACACACCCCCGCCGGCCCAGCCATCCGTCCACGTTCAGCCACCCGTACCCCGCCGTTCCCCCGAGCGGGCATGCCCGCCCAGCCGCTTCGGTCCCACGGCCGCCGCACAGGATCCGACCGCCGGCGCCCGGGTCGAGGCCGCGTGGACCCGGATCGAGCGGTGGCTGGCGGCCAAGGCGCCGGTGTCGTACGCCTCGCTGCGCGGGCCCGCAGCGCCGCAGCGAATCGCCGCCGCGCAGGCCGGGATGTCGGTGGCGTTCCCGCCCGACCTGGTCGCCTCGTTGCGCCGGCACGACGGGGTCGAGGCAGCCGCGGCCTTCACCCTGCCGCCGTTTCACCGGCCGCTGCCGCTCGCCCAGATCGTCGCCACGTGGACCGTCAACTGCCGGGTGCTGGCCGACCTCGCACCCGGCCCGGACTGGTGGGACAAGGGGTTCGTGCCGTTCGCCGCCGATGGTGGCGGTGGCTGCCTGCTTGCCGACCAGCGCCCCGGCCACCACGGGCGGGTCGGCGAGTTCGACCCGGAAACCGGTGCGCGGTTCGAGCGCTGGCCGGCCTCGACCGCCGAACTGCTCGAAGACGTGGCGGACGCGCTCGAAACCGGGTCGCCATTCGATGGGCGGTACCAGCCAACCGTCACCGCCGCCGGCGAGTTGGACTGGACGATCCTCCGCACCCCACGGTGAGGCCGAGGGCAGAATCGGGCGAACGACCCTGTCAGCTCGCCGTCTCTCTTTATTCGGCTACTCGTGCCATGGGGTTCGATCGTCCTCGCTCGTCGAGGATCCCGGGGAACTGGAGCTCGCCTGAGGCGTAGGCGAGGCAGCGGTCGGTCAGCTCCGCCGGCATGCCGGTGTGTTCGGCAAGGAAGCGGATCCATTCCGGTAGCACTGCGACGAGCTCGGCGGCGAAGTCGTCCTTGTAGTAGTCCCGCAGGTTCAGCACAGCCACTGCGACCTTGTGCGGTGAGCAGAGCGGATACAGCGTTGGCTGTTCGCGCGGGGACCAGGAGTCGGCCAACTCCGTGGCCAGCTCCTCGACCCCGACCGGGCCGTCGTCCGATCCGTCACCCGCCGGCACGTCGGGACAGCCGAGCTGGCGTAGCCGCTGGCCGAACTGTCTGCTCGCGTCGTCGGCCGTCAGCGGTACGAACGTCCGCCCGCGCCCCCGGCGCACTGCCTCGCGGGCGGCTCGGCCGAGCCGCCGGCTGTGCAGGAACTCGGCATACTGCTGCTGATCTTCTCCGCCCAGCCGGATCTCCTCGAACTCGCCGCGCCGGCCGCGGTGTGGCCGACCACCTCCTGCCAGGCGGCCATCGCGGACTCGGCCGACGGGTGGAAGCCACTGTGCACGGTGACGACCTCAGATCCGCATGCGTCCACATCCCACAGGTACCACCGGTCCTGGCCGCTTGCCGACGCAAACGGCGCGACCACGGCCCAACGGCTGCCATAGGCGTCGCGTGCCCACAACACCGGACCGTTCACGGTGCGGCCGCGCCTGATCTCCCGTGCCGCGCGGGCGCCGACATGTTCGGCGACCAAACCCTGTGCGGACTCGCTCAGCGGGATCGGCAGTACACCGGCGACAACCGTCAACAGCCGCCTTGGAGGCGGTCACCACCTCCGCGTCGTCCTCCCCGCCGCTCGCCCCGGTGATTCGGCCGAGCAGGCCGTCCGGCGTCGCGACCAGTCGGCCCGGGATGAGGGTGCGTGGCGAGCCCTGGAATCGGGCGTGGTCCGCGCCGGGTCACACGGGTGCGTTGACCGCGAACAGGACGAGGCAGGCGGCGATCGGCAGGAGAATCGGGCAGAACGGGCCGCGGACATCTCCGCCTCCTGGCCGTGCAACCCAGCCGGGGTGAGGTCGTGTCGTACCAGCGTCACGCGAGAGGAGGTTGGATGCGGAAGGCAGACGAGGACGAGTTCCACGAGTACGTGCGTGGTCGCATGGACCGGTGGCGGCGCAGTGCGTACCTGCTTTGTCAGGATTGGCATTTCGCCGATGACCTGGTGTCGATCACCGTTACCAAGCTGTTCCGCAATTGGTCGAAGGTCAGGCGGGCGGACAATCCGGACGCCTACGCTCAGAAGGTTCTCACCCGTTCGTGGCTCAGTGAAAGTCGCCGATCGTGGAGGAGCCGGGAGCGGTCTGCGGCTGACCTGCCGGAGCAGCCATGGACGCCGACGGACCGGGTCGGGAGTCGCGACTCGCTCGAGGCGCTGCTGCGATCGCTGGGTCCCCGCCAGCGGGCGGTGTTGGTCCTGCGGTTCTACCTGGACTACTCCGTCGAGGAGACCGCGACGATCCTGCGGATCTCGCCGGGCACCGTCAAGAGTCAATCCGCGCGGGGGCTGGACACGCTGCGCGCGGCGGTCTCATCCGGGTCCCACACCAATTGATGGAGGAAAGTCATGACACAGCATCTGTTCGATGAGGTGGTCGGCACACCTCCGCCGTCCACGGTGGACGTTCACGCGCTGGTACGCCGGGAAAAGCGTGCTCAGGCCGGCCGCCGAGCCGGTTACGGCATGATGGCGGTGGTAGCACTGGCGGTGTCCGCCGGTGTGCTGGTGTCCGTCTCGGGTCAGGATCGAAACCCTCACCCCGCGCCTCCGGTAGCGCAGGGTGCTCCAGATCTGCGATTCCAGCTGCTGGCCAATGACAAGGCATCAGCGGAGGCCACCGCGAAGCATTTGAGTGCGGCGCTCAACGATGCGTTGAAGCGGGCTGCGCCCGAGGCGAAGTGGGTAAACGTCAAGGACGGCGGCGCTGCTGACCCGACCGCCGAAGGTCTGCCGCACATCGCCGCGGTCAACCTGTCCGACTCGCGAGCCGCGTACTTCAGCGGTTCTGTCAACGTCGAGGCCGGCAAGCACGTGGGCGTGTTGAGCCTGACGACCATGGGCGATGTTGGCCAGGCCAACCCCCGGGACCCGACCAACCCGGAGAAGAAGAAGCAGCCGATCAAACTCGACTGTGCTGGTGCGGAAGCCTGCACCGAAGGCGTCGCGCCCAATGGCCAGAAGACTCTCACGATTGCGGGTCAAACCGGCAACGTCTACCTGCGATCGGTCCGGGTCGGGATCCCTGACAACCGGATTCTCATCATCCAGGTAGGAAGCACGAACAGTAACGAAGCACCGCTGACCGTGCAGCAGATCACGGCGATCGTGGTGGATGTGGCCGGCTACATCAAGCAGTAACCGATCCAGGGCCTGCCGGAGTCACGACAGGGACAGATTGAGCGCCCGCACAGAGACTGTGCGGGCGCTCAATCCTCGCTGTGGGTTCCTGCCGGTGGCCGGTCAGACGCCGCGGACATTCTCCGCCTGCGGACCCTTCTGCCCCTGGGTCACCTCGTATTCAACCTTCTGGCCTTCCGCGAGCTCACGGTAGCCACTGCTGGCGATGGCCGAGTAGTGGACGAAGACGTCCGCCCCTCCGTCATCCTGCTGGATGAAACCGAAACCCTTTTCGGAATTGAACCACTTGACGGTACCGCGAGCCACACGTTCCTCCTGATGGTGGTGGGAACCCGTCCGTCGCCAATCGCCGGCGACAAACTCCCACCCAGGCCGACCATACTCTCCCCGGGGGAATAGGTAGTCGCTGGCTCCCCTCACGCAACCCTCGCGATCGGCACCACGAGCTTCACGCCGGCCATCTGGCGCCCGGACGCCTTCACGTATGCCGAGACGCGCGCTCTGTCATGCCTGGTCCCCGCGCGCGGCGATGGCAGCCTGGATGCGCCGTACGGTGCGCAGGGCCTTCTTCGCCGCGACGCGAACCTCGCCGTCGAAGACCGTCGCGCCGCGGTCCTCGGCCTGCA
>NZ_JBEPDB010000121.1:0-19300 GCF_040300025.1 Dactylosporangium sp. NPDC000555
AGATCAGCAAGGTCTCCGACGAGCTCGCGCAGGATCTCGGCCGCTCGCCGACCGTGGCCGACCTCGCCACCCGGCTCGGGGTGAGCGAGGAGGAGGTCATCGAGGGCCTGGACTGCGGGCAGGCATATCGTGCGCTGTCGCTGGACGCGCCGGCCGGCGGGGATGGCGGCGCCGGCGACCTCGGCGACCTGCTCGGCGGCCACGATCCCGGCATCCGCGACGTGGAAAATCGCGAGGCGCTGCGCCCGCTGCTGGCCAAGCTCCCGCAGCGTGAGCAGCGCATCATCGCGATGCGTTTCCACGGCAACCTGACCCAGTCGCAGATCGCGGCCGAGCTGGGCGTCTCGCAGATGCACGTGTCCCGGTTGCTCGCCGGTTCCCTGCGCGGCCTCCGTGAGCAGCTGACCCGCGAGGGTTGAGCGTCGCACCGGGTCCGGCCGGGACTCACCCACACGGGTGGCACCGCCCGCGCGCCCGCCGCCCGCGACGGGGCGGCGCCGTAGCGTGGTCCCCGAGGAGGTGGGCGGAATGGGTAAATCGCCGGAATTGAAGTGGGTGCTGCGGCCGAGTCGCGGCGAGCTCGCCGAGCACGACGGCAAGGAGATCTACGCGTTCGGCGACAGCGACGCGGTCGGGCGGGTCGAGGTTACCCTGACCGACGGCACCCGCGTGCGCGTCCGTCGCTGCGAGCTCGTTCCGTGCTGATGCTCTAGGGTTTCCGGGTGGGCAACGACTTCGAGATCGTCTGTGAGATCGAGCCGCCGACGCGGCCGGACATCCGGCACGTGCGGCACCAGATCGGCGTGCTCGCCCCGGTGGCGCACGCGTTCCTCATCCCGGACAACCACATCGGCCGGGCGACCGTCTCCAGCATCGCCGTGGCGCACGAGGTCACCGCGATGGGCGGGCGCAGTATCGCCTGCCTCAACTCCCGCGACCGCAACCTGCTGGGCTTCCAGCGCGACATGCTCACCGCCGCCGCGTACGGCGTGGACGAGTTCCTGTTCGTGCACGGGGACAAGCCAACCGCCGGCGAGCGGGCCGGTGAGCTCACCGTGCGCACGATGATCGCCGAGGCGCGGGCGATGGGGGAGCGCCCGGGCTTCACCCGGCCGCGCATCGGCGTCGCCGCCGGCCTGCGCCGGCTGCCGGCCTGGAAGCGCGAGGCCGACTTCGTCTTCGCCCAGATGTGCTTCGACGTCGGCGCGCAGCTGCGCTGGCGCGACCTGGCGGCGCTGGAGCGGCCCGTCTACGCCGGGGTGCTGGTGCTGGCCAGCGCGGGAATGGCCCGCCGGCTCTCGGCGACGATCCCGGACATCGACATCCCGGCCGCGCTCGTCGAGCGGGTCGAGGCCGACCCGCGCTCGGGCGTGGCGGCGGCCTGCGAGCAGGTCGAGGCGCTGCGCGCCAGCGGCGCCTTCGACGGCGTCCACCTGGTCACCGTGTCCCGCTACCGCGAGGTGGCGCTGACGTTGCAGCGGTGACCGGGGCGCCGGCTCAGCGGTGGAACACCTCGCGGTACGTCGTCGGGGTCACGCTGGTCTGCCGGGCGAAGTGGGTGCGCAGGTTCGCCGGGGTGCCGAAGCCGGTGCGTTGTGCGATTCGCTCGATCGAGTCGTCGGTCGTCTCCAGCAGTTCCTGTGCCAGGCGCACCCGCTGCCCGACCAGCCACCGCAGCGGGCTCGTGCCCACGTGCTCGGAGAACCGCCGGGCGAACGTGCGCGGGCTCAGCCGGGCCGCGCGAGCCAGGTCGGCGACGGTCAGGGGCTGGTCGAGGCGCTGGCGCGCCCAGTCCAGCGCGCCGCCGAGCGCGTCCGGGGTGCGCGGGCGCGGCGGCGGGGTGGCGAACTGCGACTGGCCGCCGTCGCGGTGCGGCGGGACGACCATCCGGCGGGCCACCTCGTTGGCGACCGCGGCGCCGTGGTCGAGGCGCACGAGGTGCAGGCACAGGTCGATGGCGGCGCCGGTGCCGGCCGAGGTGAACACGCCGCCGTCCTGCGTGTAGAGCACGTCGGGGTCGAAGGTCACCCGGGGGTAGCGCTGGGCGAAGTCGACGGCGTTCATCCAATGCGTGGTGGCGCGTCGCCCGTCGAGCAGCCCGGCCGCGGCCAGCACGTATGCGCCGCTGCAGATGGCCACGATCCGCCGCCCCCGGGCGTGCGCCTCGCGGACCACGGCGACGAGCTCTGCCGGCGGCTCCACCTGCCACGCCCGGGCGAACGCCGGCAGGAGCACCGTGTCGGCGTCGGCCAGCGAATCGAGCGGGTACGGCGCGTCGACGCTCAGCCCCGAGCGCGCGCGGTGCCGGCCCGGTGCCGCCGCGGCGAAGCGCAGCTCGTACCAGGGGTCGGCCAGGTCGGCCCGGTCGACGCCGAACACCTCGCACGGCACGGCGAGCTCGAACACCGGCATGTCCTGCGTGACCGCGATGCCGACCACGTGTCGCCTGCCCATGGCAGGAATCTATCGCAGAACGGCATTCCTGCCACTCGTGGCCGCCGCCGTACGGGACAATGATCGTTTGCCGTGATGACCGTTCCACAGGGCGCTGCCCTGTCCGTCGGGGCCGTGCTGGGCACCGGCGTGATCGCGCTGCCCGCGCTCGCCGCGCAGGCGGCCGGCCCCGCCTCGCTGATCGCCTGGGCGGTGCTGGTCGCGCTGTCCGTCCCCCTCGCGTCCACCTTCGCGGCGTTGGGCGCCCGCTATCCGGACTCCGGCGGCGTCGCGACCTATGCCCGGACGGCGTTCGGCCACCGGGCCGCCGCCGTCGTGGGCTGGTCGTTCTATTTCGCGGTGCCGGTCGGCGCCCCGGCCGCCGCGCTGTTCGGCGGCGCGTACGTGGCCGCGGCGGTCGGCGGCGGCACCCGCACGGCGCTGCTCACCGCGGCAGCGCTGATGCTCACCGTGACCGTGGGCAACCTCGGCGGCGTGCGGGTCTCCGGCCGGCTGCAGCTCGGCCTCGCCGCGCTGCTCGTCGCGTTGCTGCTCACCGCCACCCTCACCGCGCTGCCGCACGCCTCGGCCGCGAACCTGCACCCGTTCGCCCCGCACGGCTGGTGGGCGATCGGGCCGGCCGCGGCCGTGCTGGTCTGGGGCTTCGCCGGCTGGGAGGCGGTCACCTCGCTCGCCGCCGACTTCCGCCACCCGCGCCGCGACCTGCCCCGGGCCACGGCGATCGCGCTCGTCGTGGTCGCCGTGCTCTACCTCGGCATCGCCGCCGCCAGCATCCTCGTGCTCGGCCCGGCGGCCGCCGCGCCGGGCGCCGGGGGCAGCGAGGCACCCCTGGCGGAGCTGCTGGCGATCGGGATCGCCCACGTGGATCATCAGCAGGTCCGCGCCATCGCCGCCGGCGCCGCCGTGCTGCTCACCCTGGGCGCCATGAACGCGTACTACGCCGGCGCCGCCAAGCTCGGCGCGGCGCTCGGCCGCGACGGCGCATTGCCGGCCTGGTTCGGCCGCGGCGCCGCGCCGGGCTCGGTGCCCCGCCGCAGCCTCCTCGTCGTCGCGCTGCTCGGCGCCGGGTCGCTCGCGCTCGTCGCGGCCACCGGGACGGGCACCCGGGCGCTCGTGCTGCTGGCCAGCGGGTGTTTCGTCCTGGTGTACCTCGTGGGCTCCGCCGCGGCGATCCGCCTCCTGCCGCGCGGCTCCCTCGCCCGCCGGTGCGCGATCGTCGCGCTCCTCTCCGCCGTCGGGCTGCTGGTTCTCACCGGCTGGTACGTGCTCGGCACGCTCGTGATCGCGGCCGGGGCCCTGCTGTACGCCCGCCGGGGGAGCGCCGTGGAGAAAGCGGCGGAGACCTCCGCGGACGCTGTCGACTCGGTCGCGGCCTGAGCCGCCGCGCTCCCGCCCTGACACGGACGGGCCGGGACCCCACTCCCCGGGGTGAACCGGCCCGTCCGCTGCGCCGCGCCCGGCCCGTGGCTTGACCGGGGGCCGCGCTTTCCCAGGCGGGTCCTACGAGGCGGCCGGCTCCGTGGCCGCGGCGGTCTCGCCGATGTGGTGCTTCGCCGGCTTGATCAGCGAGGCGAGGGCGCCGATCACCGCCATGCCGATCGCCAGCCAGAACACGATCACGAGGCCGTCGTGGAACGGGCCGGAGACCAGGTGCGGGAAGAACTCCCGGCCGGTCAGCGTGGCCGCGTTGGCCGGCGGCAGCTGGCTGAGCACCTGCGGGCCGAGCAGCGACTGGATCGGGTTGTACCCCAGGAAGGCGGCGAACAGCGTGCCCACCGGCGGCAGGCCGGCGATCTGGCTCGCCGCGCCGGCCGGCACGCCCTGCGCGGTGAGGCCGCTGCTGAGCGAGGTCGGCAGCGAACCGGACAGCCCGGCGATCATGAGGGAGAAGAACACGCCGATGGACAGCACCATGCCGGCGTTCTGGAACGTGGCGCGCATGCCCGACGCGGCGCCGCGCATGTGGGCCGGGACGCTCGACATGATCAGCGAGGTGTTGGGCGCGGCGAACAGGCCGCCGCCGAGGCCGTTGAGGAACACCAGCACGGCGAAGACCCAGTAGCTGAAGTCGGTCGGCAGGATCAGCAGGCCGCCGAAGGACAGCGCCATGACGAGCAGGCCGACGGCGCTGAAGAGCCGGGGGCCGTACCTGTCCGACAGGTGCCCGGCGATCGGGCCGGCGGCGAGGAAGCCCACGGTCAGCGGCAGCAGGTAGATGCCCGCCCACAGCGGCGTGGACTCGTAGGAGTAGCCGTGCAGCGGCAGCCAGATGCCCTGCAGCCAGATGATCAGCATGAACTGCAGGCCGCCGCGGGCGATCGAGGCGAGCAGGCCGGCGACGTTGCCCGACGCGAATGCGCGGATCTTGAACATCCCGAGCGGGAACATCGGCTCGGCGACCCGCCACTCGATCCAGGTGAACAGGGCGAGGACGGCCACGCCGCCGACGAGCCCGGCGAGCACCCACGGGTTGGTCCAGCCCTGGCTGTGCCCGCCGTAGGGCTGGATGCCGTACGTGATGCCGGCCAGCAGCGCGGTGAGCCCCACGGCGAAGGTGAGGTTGCCCCACCAGTCGAGCCGTCCGGGCCGTCGCAGGCCGGTGTCGTGGAGGCTGCGGTACGCCCAGATCGTGCCGATCACGCCGATGGGCACGTTGACCCAGAAGATGGCCCGCCAGTTCCACTCGGAGAGCAGTCCGCCGAGGACGAGGCCGATGAACGAGCCCGCGATGCCGGCGACGATGTTCACGCCGAGGGCCATGCCGCGCTGGGCGGCCGGGAACGCGTCGGTGAGGATCGCGGCCGAGTTGGCCATGAGCATCGCGCCGCCGACGGCCTGCAGCACCCGCCAGCCGATGAGCCACAGCGCGCCGCCGCCGCCGTCGAACGGGTCCAGCGACAGGGCGATCGAGGTGACGGTGAACAGCGCGAAGCCGAGGTTGTAGATGCGGACCCGGCCGTACATGTCGCCCAGCCGGCCCAGCGTCACCACGAGCACCGCGGTCACCAGCATGTACCCCATCAGCATCCACAGCAGGTAGGACACGTTGCCGGGGCTGAGCGGGTCGAGGTGGATGCCGTTGAAGATGGCCGGCAGCGAGATCAGCACGATCGAGGAGTTGACCGTGGCGATGAGCATGCCGAGCGTGGTGTTGGACAGCGCCACCCACTTGTAGTGCGGATGGTCCTTGCCGGCCGACAGCGCGCCCCGCAAGCCGGACTTTTTGGAAACCTCGCGGGTCTCGGTCACTTGGCGAGCCTCTCCAGCGCCGGTAGTGCGGCCGCGATCAGCGCCACGTCTTCGTCGGGCAGGTCCACGAGCAGGGTGGCGAGGTGCTCGGCCCGCACGGCGCGCCGGCGTTTGAGCAGCTCGGTCCCGGCCCGGGTGACCCGGACCAGCACGACCCGCCCGTCGGTGGGGTCGGCGGACCGGTCGGCCAGGCCGTCGCGCTCGAGGCGCTGCACGAGCTGGGTCATCGCGGGCTGGGTGACACCCTCCGCGGCGGCGAGCTCGGTGAGCCGCCGCGGTCCTTCGCGCTCCAGTCGCCGCAGCGTCGAGGCGGCCGTGAGACTGATGTCGTTCGGGGGGTTGCCCTGCCGCAGCAGGCTGAACAGCCGCTCGGCGGTGACCGTCAGACGCGCGGGGTCCAGAGCGGTTCGGGCAGCGGGCATGCCTCAATTCGTATCACGCCCTTATGGAAGTGGCCGGAGAGTGGGACCAAGTTCACCCCGCGTGCGACATGCGTCGACGCCGGCCGGCGCGCTGTTTCGCGCGTCGACCGGCGTCGTGTGGGTGGCCGTGCGGCCGGGAACGGCTACATGCAGTCGGGGCGGTCGACGATGGTCAGCCCGTCGACCAGGTTGCCGTAGCCGGGGGCGGTCGAGGCGCTGTCCACCGCGGTGAGCGTGACCCGCGTCGAGGTCTGGCCCGGGCCGGTCTTGTACCAGCCGTACAGGCGCTTCCAGCGGGCGTCGTCGGACGAGTTGGCGTAGGCGAACGCCGAGCCGACGCCGTTGACGTTGCCGTCGTCCTTCGGCGTCCGGCCGAAGTGGATCTGCGTGGTGTCCACGCTCGTGCCGGCGGAGCCGCTCCGCGCCCGGATCCAGAACGACCAGTAGATCTTGCTGTTCGGCTTGGTCTTGATGTCCTGGTAGATCGAGGTGCCCTGGCCGGTGGCGTTGAGCTCGGCGAACTGGCTGCCGAAGCGGGCCGGCACGCCCATGGCGGCGCTCCAGATCTCGATCTTGCCGGCCGGGTCGTCGGTGCGCCAGCCGGGCACCGCGTTCTGGTCGAACTGCTGGTAGTTCCGGCCGCCGAGCTTCGGCAGCTCGAAGCCGCCGTTGACGGTCATCTCCCGGCACACGGCGGCGGCCTTGCCCTTGGCCTTGGACTTCATGGCGGTGAACGTCGCGTTTCCGGTGCCCGGTCCCTTGCCCGGCCATCCGCCCGGCCGGTGACCCGTCCCGGCGGCGTGCGCGGGCACGCCGGCGAGCGTGGCCAGCAGTGTCCCCGCGCCGATCGCGGCGAGCATCCGGTTGTACTTCAGCATGGTGATCCCCCCGTTGTCGGCCACGGCAGCGTCGCCGTGGCACCTCCGAGTTGGAGCCAAACACGCCGATTCCTGCCAAACGCGGCAGATCAGGAGAATTCCGTATTTCGGGCAGAGTATTGCGGCCATGCGGCCGGGGCCGGGTGGCCGATGCGCCGCGCGGCGACGCGGTGGCCCGCAGCGGCCGTCACCCCGTGGGCGGCCGTGCCACCGGCCTACCGGCGTCCCTCCCGCCGGTCCGGCTTCACCAGCGGGAACGCCAGCGTCTCGCGGATCGACCGGCCGGTCAGCAGCATGACGAGCCGGTCCACGCCCAGCCCCAGCCCGCCGCTGGGCGGCATCGCGAACTCGAACGCGTCGAGGAAGTCCTCGTCGAGCTCCATCGCCTCCGGGTCGCCGGCCGCGGCCCGCAGCGACTGCGCGGTCAGCCGGGCCCGCAGCTCGACCGGGTCGACCAGTTCCGTGTACGCCGTGCCGAGCTCCATGCCGAACGCGACGAGGTCCCAGCGCTCCGCCAGCCGCGGGTCGTCGCGGTGCCGGCGGGTCAGCGGCGACACGTCGACCGGGAAGTCGGTGTAGAACGTCGGGCGTACCGTGGCCGCCTCGACCAGGTGCTCGTACAGCTCCAGCACGAGCTGGCCGTGCGTCCACGCGTCCTGCCAGGCGACGTGCAGCTTGTCGGCCAGCTCGCGCAGCTCCGGCACCGTGGAGTCCGGCGACACCCCGGTGCCCGCCGCGTCCGAGACGGCCGCGTAGACCGGCACCACCGGCCACTCCTCGCGCAGGTCCACCACGACGTCGTCCCGGCGCAGGACCGACTCGTCGCCCGCGGCGGCCAGGATCAGGTCCCGCGCCAGCGCTCGCATGGTGGTGTAGTCGCCGTACGCCTCGTAGGCCTCCAGCATCGTGAACTCGGGGTTGTGGGTCGCGTCCACGCCCTCGTTGCGGAAGTTTCGCCCGATCTCGAAGACGCGCTCGACCCCGCCGACGGCGAGGCGCTTGAGGTACAGCTCGGGCGCGATGCGCAGGTAGAGCCGCATGTCGTAGGCGTTGCTGTGGGTCACGAAGGGCCGGGCGTTGGCGCCGCCGTGCACCGGCTGCAGCACCGGCGTGTCCACCTCGACGAAGTCGCGCGAGTGCAGCGCGCGGCGCAGCGCGAACGTGACCGCCGAGCGGGTGCGGATCATGTCGCGGGCCGGAGGGTTGACGATCAGGTCGACGTGACGCTGCCGCACGAGCGTCTCGGGGTCGTGGATCCCGCGGTGCTTGTCGGGCAGCGGGCGCAGGCACTTCGCGGTCAGCTCCCAGCGCTCGGCGAACACCGACAGCTCGCCGCGCCTGGACGTGCCGACCTCGCCGGTGACCCCGACGTGGTCGCCGAGGTCGACGGTCGCGGCGAACTCCGGCCGGTCCACCAGCACCACCTGCAGGTCGCCGGTCCAGTCCCGCAGCGTCGCGAAGCACAGCGATCCGTGGTCGCGCAGGCGGATCACCCGCCCGGCCACCGACACCCGCTCGCCGGAGCGGCGGTCCGGGGCCAGGCCGGCGTGCGCCACGCGGACCTCCGCCAGGCTGTGCGTGCGGCCGAAGCCCGGCGGGTAGGGCTCCACGCCCGCGGCGCGCAGCGCGTCGAGCTTCGCCATTCGGATGCGGACCTGTTCGGGTCGCTCGGCGGCCACGGGGAAGGGCGCGGGGGACCCCTCGTCGGTGACGATCAGCTCGCGGCGGTCCGCGGTGAACGGCGCCGTCGCGCCCCGCCGCAGCAGGGTGCGCAGCCGCGGTACGACCACGAAACCCTCGGCGAGGCCGGAGGCGAGCCCGACCTTGGGCAGGTCCCGCACGTCCTCGAAGCACAGGAAGCGCGGCAGCCACTGCGGGTTGTACTTCACGTTCGACCGGTACAGCGACTCCAGCTGGAACCAGCGCGAGGCGAACAGCAGCAGCGCCCGCCACAACCGCAGCACCGGGCCGGCCCCGATCCGGGCGCCCTCCTCGAACACGGCCCGGAACACGGCGAAGTTCAGCGACACCCGGTGCACGCCGATGCGCGGCGCCTCCCGCATCAGCGTCGCCACCATGTACTCGACCAGCCCGTTGTCCGACTGCCGATCGCGGCGCATCAGGTCCAGCGACAGCCCGCCGGCGCCCCACGGGGCGAACGACAGCAGCGCCACCTCCCGCCCGTCGTGGTCGTGCGCCTCCACCAGCACACAGCGGCCGTCGTTGGGATCGCCGAGCCGGCCCAGGGCCATCGAGAAGCCGCGCTCGGTCTCGGTGTCCCGCCAGCGGGCCGCGAGCTCGATGATGTTCGCCATCTCCTCCGGGCCGATCTCGCAGTGCCGGCGGATGCGCACCGTGTACCCGGCCCGCTCGACCCGGTGCACCGCCTGGCGCACCTGCCGCAGCCGGGGCGAGTCGAGGTCGAAGTCCCGCACGTCCAGGATCGCCTCGTCGCCGAGCTCGATGACCCGCAGGCCGGCCCGCGCGTAGGCGGTGGCGCCCTCCTCGCCGGCGCCCATCACGGCCGGCGTCCAGGCGTACGCCCGCGCCTCCCGCAGCCACGCCTCGATCGCCGGCGGCCACGCGTCCGGGTCGCCGAGCGGGTCGCCGCTGGCCAGCGACACGCCGAAGACCACGCGGTAGGTCACCGCCGCCCGGCCCGACGGCGACATGATGACCTCCTTGTCGCGGCGGGTGGCGAAGTAGCCGAGCGAGTCGCGGTCGCCGTGCTCGGCCAGCAGCCGGCGCACCGCGCGCTCCTCGTCGGTGTCCAGCGAGGCGATCATCTTCTGCGAGCGCAGTAGCGCGAAGAGGGCCGAGAACAGCGCGACCGCGCCGAACGTGCCGAGCACCAGGTTGACCCAGCCGGGGGCCCGCCCGTGCCGGCCCACGTCGAAGCCGAACGCCCCGCCGAGCACGATCCGGCCGCTGTACCCCAGCCGCGAGATCCCCTGCCCGAGCGAGCCGGGGAACAGCTCGAGCAGCCCCCACCCGACGAGTGTGAACGCGAGCAGCAACACGCCCAGGGTCAACAGCGCCTTGGGCAGGCTGGCCCGTTGGACCCGGGCCCGGAACTCGCCCCGGGCCAGCCACAGCAGGCCCAGCAGCGCCGCCGTCACGGCGAGGTTGGTCCAGGCCGCGGCCGTCCCGTGCCACGGCAGGCGTATCTCGTGCGCCTCCTCACCGCGTTCGCCGACGTCGGAGAGCACGAACACGTCGTACAGGCCCTGCACCGCGAAGATGATCGCGAGCAGCCAGAACGTGATCCGCTTGCGGTTGCGCACGCCGGCCGCGAGCGTGACGAGGAACGCGGCGTAGCCCACGTTCGGGGGTGCCGGAAAGAGCAGCGCGTCGATGCTGGCACGCACCGGGTGCACCCGCGCGCCGAGCGCCACGCTCACCGCGGCGGAGGCGCTCAGGGCCGCCACCAGCGTCAGACCGACAGCCAGCCAATCCGGGATCCGCTCTCGCTTCACCGAGACATCATGCCCTGGACACTCAGCCGTTCTCTTGGGTGCACCGTTTCACCCGTTCCATCTTCACCCGCTTCGAGGGTTCCCAAACGCTCAGCCCTGCAGCCCGAGCGCCCGTTCGACCTCGTGGCAGACCGTCTCGACGATGCTGACGCGCGCGGTCGGCTTGTCGTCGGCGGCGATCGCGTGCCACGGCGCGGCCGGGTGGTCGGTGCGCTCCAGCATGTCCTCGACCGCCTGCTTGTACTCCGGCCGCCTTTTGCGGTTGCGCCAGTCCTCGTCGGTGAGCTTCCACGAGCGCAGCGGGTCGTTCGCGCGGCTGTTGAACCGGCGCAGCTGCTCCTTCGACGAGATGTGCAGCCAGAACTTGATCAGGATCATGCCCTCGGCGGTGAGCGTGCGCTCGAACTCGACGATCTCGTCGTATGCTCGGGTCCACTGCTCGTCGGTGGCGAAGCCCTCGACCCGCTCGACCAGGACCCGGCCGTACCACGACCGGTCCAGCACCGTCATCCCGCCCCAGCCGGGCAGGACCGGCCAGAACCGCCACAGGAAGTGGTGCCGCTTCTCGTCGAAGGTCGGCGCCGCGAACTGCGCCACCCGCACGTGCCGCGGGTCGAGGTGGTCGACCAGGCGCTTGATCGAGCCACCCTTGCCCGACGCGTCCCACCCCTCGAACACCACGCACAACGGCGGGCCGAGCCTGTGCTCGCCGATCTGGCCGCCCAGGGTCAGCCGCAGCCGCAGCAGCCGCTCCTGCGCGGCGGTGAGCCTGGCCAGCGCCACATCCCTGGGCAACGTGGCATTGAGATCAACCTTCGACAGCCGCTTCATGCCGTTCAGCGTGCCACCCCCGGGGGTGATCGGCGCGACCGGCCACACCGGCACCCCTTGTGCCGGTCGCAGCCCTGACCGGTGCTGGGTCCTGGCCGCCTACCCGGACACGAAACCGCCCCGCGGCCGGTGACCCGGCGGCGGGGCGGCGTCGCGACGGCCTGTCAGTGGATGACGACCGGCGCCGGGGCCCCAGCGGCAGCGTCGTCGTCGTTGAGGTGCGAGACCTCCCTCTTGCGCGGCAGGAAGGCGATCGGGATGAACGTCAGCAGCACCAGGACGAAGCCGACCCAGTACGTCGAGGAGAACGCGTCGCCGACGAACGCCAGGCCCCGGTGGATCACGTCCGGGCCGAACGTCTGCAGGATCTGCGGGCCTATCTCCTTGTCGTGCGAGGCGATCGCCACGTCGGCGATGCTGAGCGGCTCGTTTGTCTGCGGGTTGACCGCGCCCGGCAGCTTCGGCGCCTTGTCGAGGTTGCTGGTCAGGATGACCGACATGACCGCGCCGCCGATGGAGCCGCCGATCTGCTGGAGGATGTTCACCAGCGTCGAGCCCCGGGCCACCTCGTGGTTGGTCAGCGTCCGCAGCGCCGAGGTCATGATCGGCATCATGGTGCCGCCCATGCCCAGGCCCATCACGAACAGCGAGCCGCACAGCACCACGTAGGACGTGTCCGCGCCGACCTGCGTGAACGCGAAGAAGCCGGCCGCGATGAGCGCCATCGCGAAGGGCACCGTGCGGCCCACCGGGATCTTGTCCGACAGCGCGCCGGCGATCGGCATGGTGAGCATCGCGCCG
Organism: Dactylosporangium sp. NPDC000555; assembly: GCF_040300025.1. Lineage (NCBI taxonomy): Bacteria > Bacillati > Actinomycetota > Actinomycetes > Micromonosporales > Micromonosporaceae > Dactylosporangium > Dactylosporangium sp. NPDC000555. The sequence goes on from NZ_JBEPDB010000121.1 coordinate 12,112, forward strand.
ATGCCCTGCGGGGCCATCAGCAGGCCGGCGTTGAGCGTCGACTCGCCGCGCACCTGCAGGAAGTAGCTCGGGAAGAGCAGGCCCGCGCCCATGAACGCGATGATGAACACGAACAGCGAGATCGTCGCGATCGTCAGCCTGCGGTTGCGGAACAGCCGCAGGTCCAGCAGCGGGTGCTTCGGCTTGAACGAGTAGAAGACGAAGCCGATCACGAGCAGCGCGCCGACCAGCATCGGCACCCACACCTTGGTCTTCGCGATCGTGCCCTCCTCGGGCAGCGAGGACACGCCGAACAGGAACAACGCGAGACCCGGCGAGAGCATCAGCATGCCGATGAAGTCGAACGACTCCGACGGCTCGGTGTTGTCCTTGGGCAGCGCCCACGCGGCGTAGGCCAGGGCGATCGCGCCGATCGGCAGGTTGATCAGGAAGATCCAGTGCCAGCTGGCCACGTCGATGAGCCAGCCGCCGAGGATCGGGCCGCCGATCGGGCCGAGCAGCATCGGGATGCCCAGCACGGCCATGAGCCGGCCGATGCGCTCGGGGCCGGCCGCGCGAGTCATGATCGTCATGCCCAGCGGCATCAGCATGCCGCCGCCGAGGCCCTGCAGCACCCGGTAGCCGATCAGTTCGCTGATCGAGCCGGCGGTGGCACAGAGTCCGGAGCCGACGGTGAAGAGGAACAGCGCCAGCATGTACAGCCGCTTGGTGCCGAACCGGTCCGCGGCCCAGCCGGACAGCGGGATCACGGTCGCCAGGGCGAGCGTGTATCCGGTCATCGTCCACGCCACCCGGGCGTACGTCGCGTCGAACTCCCGCATGAACGTGGGCAGCGCGACGCTCACGACAGTCACGTCGAGGATCGACATGATCGCGCCGAGGACGATGACGCCCGCGACCTTGAGTACTTGAGCGTCCAGCTTCGCCGGCGCTCTGCCTCCGCCTCCCGGGGCGGCTGCTTCCTGTTGGGCCACGTGTTCCCCCAAAACGTGAACTCTCACGTACGGATGATCGGTTTTCGGCCACAGCCTACGTGGCGCGTGTTGCCCACTGCGAACGAGATAGCACCACTTACCTGCGCCGAAGTTGCCGCGCCGGTGTGGGCGTCGCTGCGAATGAACCGAATAAGGCTACGCTAAGCTTTTCGGGTGAACGACTCGGCCCAGGAAGTCGACGCGCACCCGGTGCGCCGCAACACGCGGCAGCGCGACGCCGTCATGACGCTGCTCGGCGACGTCGACGGCTTCCACAGCGCCCAGGAGCTGCACGTGATGCTCCGCGAGCGCGGCGCCAACGTGGGCCTGACGACCGTGTACCGCACCCTGCAGCTGCTCGCCGAGACCAATGAGATCGACGTCATGCAGGTCCCGGGCAGTGATACCCGTTACCGCCGCTGCAGCGACCGTCACCATCATCACCTCGTCTGCCGCGGCTGCGGCCGCACCGTGGAGGTGCTCGGCCCAGCGGTGGAGCGCTGGGCCGACCGCATCGGCGAGGAGCACGGCTTCCGAGACGTCAGCCACACCCTGGAGATCTTCGGCACGTGCTCCAACTGCGCGCGTGACCCGGGGCTGAGCGGTCAGTAGCGCTCGGCGGCGACAGGGCGGTCAGAGCAGCTCACGCAGGGACTCGACCAGCAGCCACACGCCGAAGACGGCGAACAGCGCGGCGGCGCCGTACTTGATGGCGCGCTCCGGCAGGTGCCGGCCCAGCTGGCGGCCCACGATGATGGCCAGGGCGTCCGCGGCGACCATGCCCACGGTCGAGCCGATCCACGTGCCCAGCCAGCCGTGCTGCGTGGCCAGCGTGATGGTGGCCAGCATGGTCTTGTCGCCGAGCTCGGCGAGGAAGAACGAGACGCTCACGGCGACGATCGCGGAGCGGGTGGTGCGCTCGGCCTTGCTGCGCTCGTTGTCGGTCAGGGTGTCGCCGCGCAGGGTCCAGGCGCCGAAGCCGAAGAAGGCCAGCGCCGCGACCAGCGAGATCCAGCCGGTCGGCAGGGTGGCGCCCAGCCCGTGGCCGACGGCGACGGAGACCAGGTGCACGACGGCGGTGGCGATCGTGATGCCGACGAGGACCGGGACCGTGCGGAAGCGGGTGGCGAACGTCAGCGCCATCAGCTGGGACTTGTCGCCGAGCTCGGCCACGAAGATGACGCCGAAGCTGATGGCCAGTGCGGCGAGGAACTCGCTCAAGAGGAACCCTTCCCGGGACGACCGGGAGGTGAGGGCGCACGACCTCGACCCGGCCGTCCAGCTTGTGAAAACGCCGGACAACTGAGCCGAAAGTCTCGTCCGCCACCGCGTGAACGCGGTGGCCGCGCGGCCGGGCGCTGAGGTGCGGCGCCAGTATGTCGACCGGGCAGTTGAGGACTACTCCCCTTCGTTCGCGTACACCATAGCCGATCTCGGTCGCGGCCTCGATGTGAGGCGTGGCACCGCCCGGACACCGCACCCGTCGGGCGGCATCCGGGCCGTGCGGGCCGGCTGTGTTACGACCTGCGCTTGGCGGGCCTGGTGAGGCGGTCGGTGCCGACCTTCTCGCGCAGCACCTCCGGGACCAGCACCGAGCCGTCGGGCTGCTGGAACTGCTCGAGGATCGCGGGGAAGATGCGGCTGGTCGCCAGGGCCGAGCCGTTGAGCGTGTGCACGAACCGGTTGTTCTTCGAGCCGGGCACGCGGTAACGGATGCCGGCCCGGCGCGCCTGGTAGTCCCCGGCCCAGGAGACCGAGGAGACCTCCTTGTACTTGCCGGTGCTGGGCATCCACACCTCGATGTCGATGGTCTTGCGCATCGAGGCGCTGGCGTCGCCGGCGGCCAACAGCGAGCGGCGGAAGTGCAGGCCGAGCGAGTCGACGATGCCCTCGGCGTAGTCGACCATCTCCTCGAGGGTCTTCTCGCCGTCCTCCTGGGTGGTGAACTGGAAGATCTCCACCTTGTTGAACTGGTGGCCGCGCACGGTGCCGCGCTCGTCGGAGTGCGAGCCGGCCTTCTCGCTGCGGTAGCACGGGGTGTACGCGAACGCCTTGTGCGGCAGGTCGGCCGGGTCGAAGATTTCGTTCTGGTAGGCGCCGAGGATCGCCGTCTCGGAGGTGGGCAGCAGGAACCGGCCCCGCTCGTCCTCGTCGGTGGCGATGTGGAACACGTCGTCGTAGAACTTCGGGAACTGCCCGGCCGCGAAGCCCGCCGAGTCGAGCAGCAGGTGCGGCGGGAGCATGAACTGGTAGCCGGCCGCGAAGTGCCGGTCGATGAACCAGTTGACCAGCGCCCACTCCAGCCGCGCGCCCCAGCCGGTGTAGATCCAGAAGCCGGAGCCGCCGAGCTTCACGCCGCGGTCGAAGTCGACCAGGCCGAGCTCGTTGGCGAGCTGGACGTGGTCGCGCACGTTGTCGATCTTCGGGGCCTCGCCGTAGACCTTGACGACCTGGTTGGCCTCCTTGCCGCCGGCCACGACGTCGTCGCTGGGCAGGTTGGGCAGCTCGCTCATGGCGTCGCCCAGCCGCCGCTGCACCTCGCCCAGCCGGTCCTCCAGCTCCTGCAGGGCGGCCTTGGCGTCGCGGGTGCCGGCCTGAACGGCCTGGCCGGCCGCCTTCGCGGCGGCGAACGCGCGCGCCTCCTCCTTGCGCCGGGCCCGCTCCGCGTCGATCTCACCGATCAGCTCGCGCCGCTGCCGGTCGAGGTCGGCGATCGCACTCAGCGCGCTGGACACCTCGGACGGGTCGAGCCTCTTGGACAGAGCGGCCTCCACCGAGGCCCGGTCCTTGCGAATCAACTCGATGTCGAGCATGCTGCCGCGCACCTTCGTCTTGAGATGGGGAAAACCCGGACGCTCAGGATGCTACCGGGCCGGCCCCAGGCGTTTTCAGTACGGCCATTCTCTCCACGGCGCCCATGACCAGGTCGATGCCGAAGTCGAAGTATCGTTCCAGGTCCGGGTGGGTCAGATAGCTCTCGGCGAGGCGCACCATGTGCGGATATCGCCCCGCGGGCAGGCTCTGCAGGTGGACGCGGTGCTGGCGCAGCCACTCGTCGGCGTGCTCCCGCGGCAGCGCGGTGGGGCATCCCGGCTGCGCGGAGGCCAGCCCGATCGCCGCGTGCAGCAGGTAGGAGGCGACCCAGTAGCCCTCCTCCAGGGTGAATCCCGCCTGCTCGAGCAGGCCGAGCGTGTCGTCGGTGGCGCGGGTGAAGCTCTCCACGCCCGTCTTGTCGACGGTGTGCAGCAGCTCGGGCAGGCAGGGGTGCGCCCGCATCGCCCGCACGAGGGCCGTGAGCATCGCGCGCAGCTGGACCGGCCACGGGTCGGCGGCGCTGCGGTCGGCGCGCACCTCGGCCAGGACGTGGTCGGTGAGGCCGAGCAGCAGCTCGTCCTTGTTCTTGAAGTGCCAGTACAGCGCCATCGGCGTGACGCCGAGCTCCTGCGCGAGGCGGCGGATGGTGATCGCGTCCAGCCCCTCGTCGTCGCCGATGCGCAGGGCGCGCTCGGCCACGGCGGTCCGGGTGAGGCGATCGGATGAGGTCTTCGGCGGCACTTGACAACTGTACACCGTACGGGTTCTCCTCTACGACGTACATGTACAACGTACAAGTACGCCGTACAGGAGGAGTTTCGACCGTGAGAAACCGCTGGCTGGCCCTGATCGCCGTGGCCCTGGGCACCTTCATGACCTACCTGGACAACAACGTCGTCAACGTCGCGCTGCCGTCCATCCAGCGCGACCTGCACCTGAGCATCTCCGGCCTGGAATGGATCGCGAGCGCGTACATCCTGGTCTTCGCCGGCCTGCTGCTGGCCGGCGGCCGCGTCGCCGACGTGTTCGGCATGCGCGGCACGTTCTTCGCCGGCCTCGGCCTCTTCACCGCCGCCTCCATCGCCGCCGGCCTGGCCGGCGGCCAGGAGGTGCTCATCGGGGCGCGGGCGCTGCAGGGCGTCGGCGCCGCGCTGCTCACCCCGACGGCCCTGGCCCTGCTCACCGAGCTGTTCCCCGACCCGAGGGAGCGCGGCACCGCGGTCGGCATCTGGGGCGCCGTCGGCGCGCTCGCGCTGGCCATCGGGCCGCTCACCGGCGGGTACCTCAGCCAGCACGTCTCCTGGGGCTGGATCTTCCTGATCAACGCCCCGATCGGCCTCGCGACGGCGGTGCTCGGCGCGATCACGCTGCCCGCCGGGCGGCGCACCGGCAACCGCAGCCTCGACCTGCCCGGCCTGCTGAGCAGTTCCCTGGCGCTGTTCGCGCTGACCTACGCGCTGATCGAGGGCGAGTCGCGCGGCTGGACCTCGGGCGTCATCCTCGGCGCGTTCGCCCTCGCGGCGGCCGCCGCGATCGCGTTCGTGCTCATCGAGACCCGCACCACCAACCCGATGGTCGACCTGGCGTTCTTCCGCACGCGGGTGTTCACCGGCGGCCTGGCCACGATGGGCCTGTGGGCGTTCGGCGTCTTCGGCATCTACTTCTTCACCGCGATCTTCCTGCAGAACGTGCTCGGCTTCTCCCCGACCGAGGCCGGTTCCGCGTTCGTGCCGATGGCGCTCGTCATGGCGGTCGTCGCCACGATCGCTCCCCGGGTGGAGTCGCGCTTCGGCGCCGGGCGCACGGTCGCGGCGGGCATGGCCCTGATGGCCGTCGCCGTCGGCATGCTCGCCACGGTCGGCGAGGGCTCCAGGTACACCGACCTGCTGCCCTGGTTCCTGCTGTTCGGCCTCGGCGGCGGCCTGCTGCTCCCACTGACCAACGTGGTCCTGGGCGCCCTGCCGGTGGCCCGCGCCGGCATCGCCTCCGGCATGCTCAACGTCTCCCGCGAGGTCTTCGGCCTGCTGGGCATCACGATCCTCGGCGCGATCCTGGCCAACCGGCAGAACGCGGCGACCGGCCCGGTGCTGCACCGCTTCCTGGCCGGCTACCAGTTCTCGCTCGTGGTGGCGGCCGCGCTGGTCGCGGCCGGCGTCCCGATCGCCCTGGTGGCGCTGCGCCGGGTCAGGACGCCGGAGCGGCCGGCGGCCGCGCAGCCGGAGCCGGAACTGCAGCCGGTGTAGCCGGGGGAACGTCCATCGCACAGGACAGCCACGGCTTCTCCTCGATCACCTCGCCGCCGGCGCCCCGCGCCGGCGGCAGGGCGTGAACGTCGCGGATGGTGGCCGCGGCGAGCAGCCCGGCCAGCACGCACAACCCGGCGCAGATGAGCACGGCGCGGTGGAAGCCGGCGGACAGCAGCACCGGCGAGTCGTACGCGGCGCTGGTGATGCCGGCGGCGGCCGGCAGCACGGCGACGGCGATGAGGCCCGCGGCCCGGGCCACGTCGTTGTTCACCGCGGAGGCCATCCCGGCGTGGGCGGCCGGCGCCGAGGACAGCGCCGTCGAGGTGAGCGGCGCGACCGTGATCGCCAGGCCCAGGCCCAGCACGAGCACGGCGGGCAGCACCTGCGTGAGGTAGCTGCCGTCCGCGGTGATCCGGGCGAACAGCGCCATCCCGAAGCCGGCGACGACGGGGCCGGCGCTCATCTGCAGCCGGGGCCCGATCCGGGCGGCGAGGGCCCCGGAGCGCGAGGACAGCAGCAGCATGACGATCGTGACCGGCAGCAGCGACACACCGGCCCGCAGCGGAGAATACCCGGCGACCTGCTGCAGTTGGATCGGCAGCAGGAACAGGGCGCCGCCGAGCGCGCCGTAGACGATGAACGTGACCACGTTGGTCGCGCTGAACCGGGCCGAGGCGAACAGCCCCAGCGGCAGCATCGGGTGGCGCACCCGGGCCTGGCGCCACAGGAACCCGGCGATGAGCGCCGCGCCGCCGGCCAGGGCGCCGACCACCGCGGCGCTGCCCCAGCCGAGCGCCTGGCCCTCGATGAGGCCGTACGTCACACCGACCAGGCCGGCGGTGACCAGCGCGCCCGAGATCATGTCGACGCGGCCGCTCGCCCGCTCGTCGCGCGACTCCGGGACGTGGCGCCAGGTGAGGTACACCACCAGCGCCGCGATCGGCACGTTGATCGCGAAGATCAGCCGCCACGACGACGCGCCGATCCCGACGAGCCAGCCGCCGACGAACGGCCCGATCGCGGTCGCCACGCCGCCGAGGCCGGACCAGGCGCCGATCGCCTTGCTGCGGTCGTCCGGGCGGAACGACGCCTGCAGGATCGCGAGGCTGCCGGGGGCGAGCAGCGCGGCGCCGACGCCCTGCAGGGCTCGGGCCG
>NZ_JBEPDB010000122.1:0-18498 GCF_040300025.1 Dactylosporangium sp. NPDC000555
GGCCTGGCCGGTCCGGGCCTTCAGCAGGGGCAGGAACAGGGCGTACCGCTGGCCACGGCCCAGCGCAGCGAACGCCTGCCCTGCCGCCGGGTCCGCGGCCAGCGCGGCGACCAGGTCCGGCGGGACGGCGGCCACGCGCTGCGGGTCGTACGCCGTGGACCAGCGCCCATCCGCCCGCGCGGCCGCGATCTGGGCCAGGCCGCCCGGACGCATCCGGCCGGCGGCGGTCAGGGTCGTTGCGCGGTCGACGTTCACTCGGGACCATGGGCTGCCGGGGCGCCTCGGCGAGTACCGCTGCAGGAACGAAGCGGCGTCGCGGGCCCGGCGGTGGCTGTCGATCCAGCCGTGGCAGATGGCGACGTCCCCGGCGTCGGCGGCCGTCAGGCCCGGGTGCCCTCGCTTCGCCACGACCAGCCAGGCCTCCGCGGCGGTGGCGCGGGTGGACAGCCAGGCGTCCCACTCCGCGGCGCCCGCGAACGTCAGGCTCATGATGCCAGCATCTCGACGTAGTGCGGGTTGTACATCACGCCGAACGGGTCGGCGGCCGGTGGCGGTGCCGCGAAGTGTCATGCCGGCCACGCTAAGCGGCATTGCGGAACATTAGCTTCCTAAATTCGAGGAGTGTTGGAAACCTCGGTACGGCTGCTGTGCCACCTCGCTTGCCGGCGATCGGAGCGCCTGGCCGGCCCCGGTGGTGGGCCGGCCAGGCGGCGCCGGCTCAGTCGCTGACCGGCTGCAGGGCGACGATGGGGATCTCGCGGGTCGTGGCCGACCGGAACTCCGCGAACTGGGGGACCAGGTCGATCTGACGCCGCCACAGCTCGTCCCGCTCGGCGGCGGTGACGAGCACCGGGCTGACCCGGTACCGCCGGCCCGGGGTCTCGACGATCGCGGTGCCGGCCCGCATCAGGTTGTGGTACCAGGCCGGGGAGCGGTCCGCGCCGCCGTTGGCGGCGAAGACCACGAGCCGGTCACCGTCCGGCAGGTACACCAGCGGGGTCGTGCGCAGCACGCCGGTCTGCGCGCCGGTCGTGGTGATCAGGAGCAGCGAGATGCCCTTGAAGTCAGTGACGGCGCCGCCGTTGCCGCGGAACTCCTCGATGACGCGCTCGTTGTAGCTCACCGGTCGTCCCAGCGCTCTTCGGGCCGGTACAGCCGGGCCGGGGTGTCGCGTTCGTACGGCATCCCGGGCGGCATGTTGATCAGTTCCATGCTCATGCCCCACGGGGTGGTGAAGTACACCCAGCGGTCGCCGGCGATGGGGCCGTCGACAATCGTCTCCGGCTCGCCGAGGATCGTCACCCCCGGGTACTGACGCAGGTACTCGGTGGCCTTGTCCACATCGTCGACGAAGATCGCCAGGTGGTGGCCGCCCCAGTCGCTGTTGCGCGGCAGTTCCTGATGCTGGTCCGGAGACGTGTACTCGAACAGTTCGAGGTTCGTCACCGGGCCGAGCCGCAGCATCGCGATGCGCAGCGAGGCGTCGCGGTGCACGCCGAGCTTGCGGGTCATCCAGTCGCCGCCGCGGTCGTCGACCGGCCCGAGATGGTAGACCACCTCGGCGCCGATCACGTCGACGAAGAACCGTTCGGCCTGCTCGAGGTCCGGCACGGTGTAAGCGATGTGGTGCACGGCGCGTGCGCCGGGGATCGTGGTCATGTTGTGTTCCCAACGGTCGTGACGGGGTCGGGTTCTGCTGCGGGTGCCGGCCGGCGATCCCGGCGGGAGGTCCGCCAGCGCCGCATCGCGGGTCGTTCGACGGCGGCGTACAGCAGCCAGCCGAACAGCAGACTGAGCGCGAAGGTGACCGCGACGAGGCCGAGCGTCTCGGGTACGGTGCCGGCGTGGTCGACGGGCGGACGGGTCGACAGCCCCATCGGCCCGTACTCGAATACCAGGAAGTGCGCGATGTAGAACGCGAACGACACCTCGCCGAGCCACACCATCGGCCGGCTCGCTATCAGTGAACCGGCCCCGCTGACGTCGGCGTGCGCGCACGCGGCCACCAGCAGCGCCAGCGGCAGCGCCGTCGGAGCGACGAGGCCGTAGGCGTCTGGCAGCAGCACCATGAGGGCATAGCCGGCAACGACGAGAGCGAGGGCCGGGGCCCGGCCGAGGCGCAACCATCGGCCGTTGCGCACGACGAGCGCCATGAGGATGCCGAGGACGAACTCCAGCAGCCGCGGGGCCGGCAGGAAGTACACGAACCACTGCCTCCACCACGAGACCGGCTGGAACGGTGACACCGGGGTGTCCGGCAGCAGCTGTGCGACCAGCGGCACCGCCACGATCGCCGCCGTGACGACGCCGACCGCGGTCCACAGCCGCGCCGCCGGGATCCGTTTCAGCAGCGGAAACACGAGCGGGAAGGAGAGGTAGAACAGCAGTTCGCAGGCGAGGGTCCAGCTCGGACCGTTGGTGCCGCCCAGCACGTACAGGTCGGGGGACCAGCTCTGCACGAGCAGCAGGCTGGGCACCGTGTTGCCCGCGCTGACCTGCCGGCCGTACCACAGCATGAGCAGCAGCCCGGCGAGCCACGTCACGAAGTGGTTCGGGTACACCTTGACGAGGCGCCGCCGCAGGAACCGGCGCGGTGTGTCGCCGGGCGGCGCGGACCACGTCAGGACGAAGCCGCTGAGGATGAAGAAGAACGCGACCCCGAGGTAGCCGGCACGGCTGAGGTACCGGTGGAGGAAGTCGTTGATGCCGTTGTCGAGGAACAGGTCGGCGACGGCGACATGGGTGACGAAGACGAGCACGGCGGCGACGAATCGCAGGCCGGTCAGCGACGGCAGCCGCGGGTCGCGGGCGGAGGGCAATGGTGTGGTCACGGCGCTCACGCTCCCGGCAGCCGGATCGACTGGCGGTGCCGGAACACGTTGCCGGGATCCCACGCCGCCTTGACGCGCTGGAGCCGGGCATAGTTGCCCTTGTAGTACAGCTCGTGCCACGGCGCGGCGGAGACGTTCCACGCCGGGTCGCTGATATCGCTGTCGGGGTAGTTGATGTAGCAGCCGTCGGTGACGTCGTTGGGGACCGGGACCCCGCCGGTGTCGGCGTAGACGTCGCGGTAGAACTCCCGCAGCCACGCCACGTTCGCGGCGTCCTCGGTGGGGTCCTTCCAGTAGGTCTGGTACAGCAGCTTGAGGATCACCGAGCGCTGCGCGACGGCCGTCTCGTGTGGCGCGACGGTGTTGACCCGCCCGCCGTACGACGTCGCCACCAGCATCCCGAAGGCATTGGCGTAGTCGGCGCGGTTGAGATGCCGCCAGATCGCGGCGATCTGCCGGTCGGGGAAGGCACGCCGCAGGTACGCGGACTTGTGCTCGCCGCGGAAGGTGGGGCTGTTCTGCAGTTCGCTCGACGTGCCCATGTGCCGGGTCGCCTTCAGCCACGGCATCCGCATGGTCGTGTGCGTGTTGCGGGCGCCGACGGCGCCGTCGAGCAGTGCGAGGAACCGCTCGACACGGTTGTTCGCGTCCGGCGGGGTCGCGTCCATTTGCAGAAGCAGGCTGATCGAACCGGCGCAGCGGTGCGGCAGGAACAGCCAACAGCACAGCCCCGCGTTCGGGGAGGCCGGGTCCTGGTTCGTCTCGTGCCACTGCCCGTACGCGTGCAGCAGCCGGGCGAACCCGTCCTCGGTCACGTCGTCCCACGACCACGCGGCGGTCGTCACGAGGACCTCCTTGGGCGGGCGCGGCAGCAATGACGCCGGGTCGTGGCCGCTCGCGCCCGGGGTCCGGAAGAAGTAGCGGGTGATGACGCCGAAGTTGCCGCCACCGCCCCCGGCGTGCGCCCACCACAGCTCGCGGTTGGCGTCGCGGGCCTCGCGGGTCGCAACGACGGCGCGGGCCCGGCCGGACCGGTCGACCGTGACGACCTCGACGCCGTACAGGTGGTCCACGACGAGTCCGTGCTTGCGGGAGAGCATGCCGTAGCCCCCGCCGCTGACGTGCCCGCCGGTGCCGACGTTCGCGCAGACCCCGCCCGGCACGGTGACGCCCCAGCCCTGGTACAGGGTGTTGTAGACGTCCGACAGCGTCGCGCCGGCCTCCACGGCGAAGGCGCGGCGGCCCGGGTCGTAGGAGACGGTGTTCATCAGGTTCATGTCGATGACGACCTGGACCTCACTGTTGTAGATGAAGTCCTCGTAGCCGTGACCGCCGCCGCGGACGGTGACACGTTTGCCGGCTGAGACCGCGTCCTGCACCGCCCGGACCACCTGGGCGGTGGTCGTGGGCAGCCGAACCAGCTCCGGGTGGCCGACCCAGCGCTGGTTGAACGGGGTGATGAGGTCGCCGTAGCGCGGGTCTTCCGGCCGGACGGTGACCAGGTCGGTGCCGATCGGTGCCGCGAACGCCGGTGCGGCGGGGGCCAGGCCCAGGCCCGCCGCACCGAGCGCCGCGCCGCCGCCGAGGAGGTGGCGCCGGTTGAGCTTCATCTCGCTCCTGTTCGTGGTGGCTGAAGGGGGTCAGGAGTGGTGGGCAAGGAGGGTGCGCTCGGCGGGCGGCAGCTGCGGTACCCGCAGTGGGAGGTCCGCGCTTGTGGCGGCCGGCAGAACCCGGATCGCGACCAGCCGCAGCCCTTCCGGTCCGGCTCGTAGTACGGCGGTGACGTCGTGCTGGACGAGCGCGAGAGCGCCGGCCGTCACGCGGTAGGCCGCCGCGCCGACCAGCGCCGCCGCGATGCTCACCTCCCCGGCCCCGGACACGACGTAGAACGCCTCGTCGACGCCGTCGGCGTCCCGGTGTACGACGGACCCGCCGGGTGGGACGTCGAGCAGGTCGACGGCCTCGCACTCGCTGTGCAACATGCCGCGCCGGGCGAGGCAGCGCCACGGTTCGCCGTCCTCGGTCGTGTGCTGGACGATCACAGGACCTCCGCAGGGACGGCCACCTCGGCGTGGAACACTTCCAGCCCGTCGGGGCCGGCGGTCAGGTCCGCCCAGGTGTGCAGCGGCAGCGTCACCGACGAGCCCGGGACGAGCTCCACGGTGGTCTGACCGGAGATGGCGCGACCGCTGCCGCCGAGTACGAACACGGTGTGCTCGGCGTCCTCGGCGCGCAGCTGCCGCGTGTCGCCCGCGCGCAGCTTGAGCAGTTCGATCGTGCGCATCGGGCCGGTGAACACCGCACCCGGGTCCACCGCGCCGGTCTCGCGCAGGTCGTACAGTCCGATCCGCATGTTGTTGTTCCTTCCGTCGCGCCATCCGTGCGGCGCCGAGCCGCGCAGCCGCGCCGCGACCTGCGGGGTCGGCATCTCGATGACCAGCCAGTCGAGGTCGCTGCCGCCGACGTTGCGCAGCCCGTGCACCGAACCCACGCCGGTCAGCAGGAGCCGCCCCGGGTAGGCCGTGTGGGCGGTGCCGTTGGCGATGAACTCGCCCTCGCCGGCGAGGATCAGGTACAGCTCTTCGGTACGGGTGTGCCGGTGCTCTCCGCTCAGCCCGCCGGGCGGGATGCTGGCCCACTCGACGGCCTCCCAGTCCCCGGTCAGGTCCCTCCTGCCGGCCAGGCACCGCCAGTGGGTGAGACCCTGAGCGCCGTGTACGCCGTAGATGTCCGCCGGCCGGGCCACGTCGGCGGTCAGCAGCCTGGACCGCCCGATCGCCGGCCCGGCCCCGGGCTCAGCCATCGACGGTCCCGCGCAACTCGTCGAGGGCGGCGGTCAGCTCGGCGGCGGTGACGTCGTTGACGAAGACGGCGTCGCCGATGCCGACCGGCATCGGCAGACGCTGCTGCCCGTCGCGGTGCCGGACGGTGTCGTCGAGCGCCTTCACCAGCAGGCTGGGCTCCAGGTGCCGGTCCCAGGTCGGCAGCTCCAGTGACCGCATGACGGCGAGGATCCGCCGGCAGTCCGCGTCGCCGACCAGTCCCCGTCGCCGGGCCAGGACCGTCGTCAGCGCCATGTCGACGCACACGGCCTCGCCGTGCAGCAGGGCCGGCAGGGCCCGCATCTCGATGGTCGGGCTGAACGTGTGCCCGTAATCGACGACCCGCTCCAGCTGCGTCTCCCACAGGTTCGGCTGGAGCTCCTCCAGCATGCCGTGGATGGCCCGCTGGAGCGTCTCCTCCGCGGCCCGCCCCACGGACCGCTCGATGCCCTGGAACTTCTGCTCCAGCAGCGCCGGGCCGTATGTCTCGAGCAGCTCGAACAGCTTGGCGTCCTTGATGAGGCCGATCTTCAGGATCTCGGCGAGGCCGTTGGCGATGTGCCGCCGGTCCAGCGTCGTCAGGAAGGTACGGTCCAGCAGCGTCAGCGTCGACTCGAAATAGGTGCCGAGCCGGTTCTTGTGCCCGTTGAAATTGATGCCGGTCTTCACGCCGACGCCGGCGTCGACGAGGCCGATGAGCGTCGTGGGGATGCGTACGACCGGGGTGCCGCGGCGGTACAGGTTCGCCGCGAGGCCCACCATGTCGGTCAGGACCCCGCCGCCGATGGCGATGATCGGCTCACGGCGCCGGTCGATGCCGAACGCGTCGATCGCGGCCACGATGCCGGACACCGTCTCGAACTGCTTGACGGTCTCGTTCGCTGAGCACACGTACAGTTCATGCTCGACGTTGTGGTGCCGGAAGTACTTGTTGACCCGGTCGCCGTAGATCTGGTGCACGGTGGCGTCGATGACGACGAACCGGCGGGTCCGGGCCGGACTGCCGCCGATGTCGAGCAGGTCGGTGTGGTTGACGTCGAAGACGTCGTCGCGGATTCGGATCTCATAGCGAACGTCCCTGGTCGCCTGGATCCGCCAGCCGTCGACGCGGCTGCTTGTCGCGACGATCCCCGGTGTCGTGGTGGTCTCGGCCATGGTTCACTCCCCATATCGACAGGTGTCGTGGGCGGGTGGACCCATTCTTGGCACGCGGCGAGCGCGGCGGCGGGCCTGACGGCGATGCTTGTCAGATCAGCCGGACTTTGTCATGCCGGATCTGACAAAGTCGGCAATGGTTGACGAAGTGCCGTGCCCGGGTTGCCACGATTTCACCGCGCCGCCAACCATTGGCCGATACGGCGTCCGCGGTCCCGGGCGCCGATCCCGCACCCGTACAACCATCAGGACTGGTGACGACATGACCCAGCTGCACCCCGCCACATTCGACATCGCCGGTGAGTTCACCGTGAACAGGATCGGCTTCGGCGCCATGCGGCTCGCCGACGGTGACATTTGGGGCGGCCCCGCCGACCGGCCGGCCGCCGTGGCCGTCCTCCGGCGCGCCGTCGAACTCGGTGTCAACCTGATCGACACCGCCGACGCCTACTCCCTCGGCGCCAACGAGGAGCTGATCGCCGAGGCGCTGCACCCGTACCGCGACGACCTCGTCATCATCACGAAGGCCGGGGTGTCCCGTCCCAGCCCCTCACTGGAAGAGTGGATCCCGCTCGGCCGGCCCGAATACCTGCGGCAGCAGGCGGAGCTGAGCCTGCGCCGGCTGCGGCTGGAGCGCATCGACGTGTTCATGCTGCACCGTGTCGACCCGGCCGTACCGCTCGCGGACCAGATCGGTGCGCTGAAGCAACTGCAGGACGAGGGCAAGATCGCCGCGATCGGCCTGTCGGAGGTCGACGTCGCGCAGATCGAGGAGGCGTCGGCGATCGCACCGATCACGGCCGTGCAGAACCTGTACAACCTCGGCGCCCGCCACCATGAGGCCGTCGTCGACCACTGCGAGAGCAACGGCATCGTATTCATACCGTTCTTCCCGATCGCGGTCGGCGAGCATGCGAAGAAGGACGGCGGCCCGGTCGCCCGGGTCGCGAAGGAGGTCGGCGCCACCCCCGCCCAGGTCGCGCTCGCGTGGCTGTTGCACCGGTCGCCGGTGATCACCCCGATCCCCGGTACCAGCTCCGTGGCGCACCTGGAGGAGAACGTCGCCGCCCAGCAGGTGCGGCTCGGCGACGCCGAACTCGCCGTCCTGGCCGAAGGGATCTGAGGGGCATGGCCGTGGCACCGGCCGTGCACGGACGCGTCGCACCCGGCTACGAACCGGTCCGCGAGGAGTTCGCGCGGAACCTGCGCGACCGCGACGACCTCGGCGCGGCCTTCGCGGTCTTCCGCGACGGCGATCTCGTCGTGGACCTGTGGGGCGGCACGGCGGACGCGGCCACAGCAGCGCCGTGGCAGCGCGACACGCTTCAGCTGATCTTCTCCGGCAGCAAGGGCATCGTCGTCACCGCGCTGATGGTGCTCGTCGACCGGGGGCTCGTAGGGCTCGACACCCCGGTCGCGCACTACTGGCCGGAGTTCGCGCAGGCCGGCAAGGCCGCCGTGACGGTGCGGGAGGTGCTTACCTTCACCGCCCGGCTGCCCGGGCTGCGGCAGAAGGTCACGCAGGACGACATCCACGACCCGGAGCTGATGGCGAAGTTCATCGCCGCGCAGGAACAGGAGTCTGACCCGCGCGCCGACGGGATCATGTACGGCCCGTTCAGCCAGGGGTGGATCGTCGCCGAGCTGGTCCGGCGGGTCGACGGCCGGCCCCTCGATGAGTTCTTCGCCGCCGAGATCGCCAGGCCGCATGACCTGGACATCCATTTCGGGGCGCGCTCCGCCGACCTGCACCGGGTCGCCCACACCGAGTACGGCAGCGGGTTTCTCGCCCAGTTCACCGGGTTCTTCACCAGCGACGACCCGCTCACCCAGCGGGTCTGGCAGAACCCGATGCCGTTCCCGCCCGACGCGGGGGTGTGGTCCGATCCACGGCGGCTGACCAGCCTCATCCCGGCCATCAGCGCGCTGGGCACGGCCCGGTCGTTCGCCCGTCTCTACGGCATGCTGGCCCTCGACGCCGTCCGGCCGCTCGGTGACGCGCCGCTGGTGCTGTCACGGCGGCTCCTCGACGACGCGCGGATGCCCCGGGTAACCCGGACCGACCAGCTCATCGGGGTGCCGATGGTGTACGGCGGGGGCGGCTACCGCCTGCGGACGGAGGCCCGTCCCGGCCCGGACGGGATCGCCTTCGGGCACGACGGTGGTGGCGGCTCGGCGAACCAGGCGTGGCCGCGGGCCCGGGCCGGCGTGTCCTACGTGATGAACCGCCTGATCGCACTGGGCCCGGACGACAAGCGCGCGGGCTCGCTGCTGAAGGCGACCGCCGCGGTCCTGTAGCGGGTGCGGTGAGCTGGACGGTGGGCGCATCGGCGAGCCCACCGTCCAGCGCCTACTGGGCCACGGCGGTGCAGATCGGTGCCGGTCCCGCGGGCGCCGGCAAGCATGCCTCGCCCTCCAGGGACAGCTCGGCGATCGCATGAGCGAGCGACACCAGTGTCTTGTGATGGTGCCAGCCCTGGAACGTGCGACCCTCGAAGTCGAGCGCGCCCACCCGCGTCGACACGGCCGCGAACGAACCGTCGACCCGCTGGGTCAACCGGCTGAGCCCGAGCAGCGCGTCAGTGTCGGCGTCGGTCATGTTCGTCAGCCACACATGCGGTGAAGTGCTCGCGGCGGTGTCCCACACGGCGACCATGACGTGCCGAGCCTGCCCGCCGCCGTCGGCCTGGTTGAGTGTCGGCGTCACCTGTAGCCGTAACGCGAGCCGCTCGCCCTTGTCGCCAACCGGCTGTCGCAGCCCTTTCACCAGTTCGGCAAGTCGCTGGGCCGGCATCGCCTGGCCGCCGTAGCGGCCGACCGCCGGGTCGCCGGCCACTACCGGTGTGCCGCCGCGCAGCCGCAGCAGGTAGGGCACCTGGCGGCGGGTCAACCTGGGGATCATCGCGGCGGTGTCGACGTCGCGGGCATCCATCACGACGGGCCGGCGCAACCGGCCCATCGTCGCGACGGTGTCCGAGACGAGGCTGATCGCACACTCGGTCGGGCTGACGCAGTCGACGTGGTCGGGGATGCCGACCTTCCGCCGGCGGCCGTCGTCGGTGAGCCAGTCGCGCGGCAGGACCAGCCGCCAGTTGACCGGACACGCGAGCTCGGGGCCGACCAGCCAGATGGCGAGCACGTGCTGATGGTTCACCGTCCGGCCAAGGCACGGCACGACGCTGTTGCGCACGCCGACGGAGTGCTCGCCGGATTTCTCCACGATACGCGGCTGTACGACCCACGCCCCGGCCGACGCCGCGTCGTGCAGATAGCGGGTCAGCGCGGCCCGCACCGGCCGCCAGTCCCACGTCGACTTGCTGATGAAATGGTGCAGCCGTTGCTCGCCCGCCGAGCTTTCCGGCAGCGCCGCGACGCTCGCGATATTGCGAATCGTTTTCCGTCCCGGTGCGTGCAACAGGCCGCGGACGTACAACTCGCCGAGCGTCCGATGATCGGCTCGCGGAAGCGTGGCGAGCAGCGTGTTGCAGACCTCGCGGACACCGTCGTCGTAGACGGCTCCCGCGATGTCCTCCATATACGAACTGGTCACGTCGCCGTACCCTCCCGCGCGTCGCTTGGACACCCCGCCCGCCGGGTGAGGCGCGTCTAGGGCCATTAAACCCGCCGCCACGGGGCAAGTCGAACGGTTCTCAATTGTATCGATGTGAGCTTAGTCAATAATCGGGAATCGGAAACGCATTGGTAACACGGTTTCATTCATTCGTTCTCGCGGGTGAGGCAGGGCTACTCCTCATTTCGATCAACCGCGCAAATCCGTGCTCCGCTCAGTGATCGAAATTGGGTGTCCATCGGCGCTCGACGGCGATGCGGTACCGCGGGTCAACGTCGTGCGGGCCGCAGGCTGTCCAGGTGCGCCCGCAGCACCGCATCGCACGTGTCCGCGCCGACCAACTCCGGATGCAGGATGGCGTTCAGGCCTAGCCCGTCCATGAGCGCTGTGAGCCGCTCGGTCTCGGTGTCGAGGTCGAGGTCGGGTCGTATGCCTGCGGTCTGCTGAAGCCGGGTGAGTGTCTGTCGTACGAGCGCTCTGGTGCCCAGCGCGGCCTTCGCCGCCAGATCCGCGAACGTGGCGTTCGTTCGGGCAGCGGTGACGAAGTCGATGAATACGGTCACCTCGGCGTGGCGCTCCTCGTCGAGGGGGAGCAACTCGGCGAGCACGTCGGCCGCGCGTTGCCGCTGTCGGGTCGGGGGAAGGGCGCTGACGTCGCCAAGCTCGTCGATGCGGCGGAGCAGTCTGGCGCTGACCCGGTCAAGCATCGCTTGCATCGCGAACCGCATCAGCTCCTGCTGGCTGGTGAAATAGTGGCGAACGGAACCGATGTTGAGTCCGGCCTCGTCGGCCACCGTGCGCAGTGACGCCCGCTCGAGCCCGCCGCGCATGACGACCCGGAACACGGCGTCGACCACCTCTAGGCGGCGGGTGCTCGCGTCGATCTGCTTAGGCATTGACCTTTTGTATCACATCCGTGATACCGTCGTTTTATCACGGGTGTGATACAACGACGGGAGGCCCGTTGGAAACGATCCTGAATCTGCTGCTCATCCGGTTCGCGTTGATCGCCGCAGGCGTGGTCGTGCTGGCTCTGCTGGTGTTCGCAGTCGCGCTCGCCGTCCGGCGGCGAGGCGGGATGGGGGAGGTCCGGCGCTACGCCAAGCCGGTGGCGCGGACAGTGGTGCAATACCTGGACGATCGCGACGGCGCGCCTCGCACTCTCGTCCCGTCCCGCCGTCAGGCGCTGTTGGGGACCGTGCTCAGGGCGGTCGTCCGCCGACTGGCGGACGACCGGAACGGGACGCGCCGGAGCGCCGAATGAGGTCGATTCCCGCACTTGCCGGCGACGGAATCGAGCTGCTTGAGCACCTGCTGATCGATCGCCTGATGAAGGTCGCCATCGTGGTGATCGCCCTGGCGGTCCTCGCGCTCGGTATGGTGATCATCTGGCGGATCGGCGGTCGCCGTCGGTGATCGCTTCCGCAGGCACGCCGACGTCGGCACCCTGTCGCGCAAGTCCTCGCCACTGCATGCTGTTGCGTCGCATCCGCTGCGAGCACGACCGTCCGCCGTACGGACCGGAAGGTTAGTGGCGGCGTCGGGGTCGCCGGCCCACTCCGCCAGTGCGGCGCGGACCAGGTCGGGATGGGACTTGCTGATGTCGCTGGTACCGCGGCCCAGTACGGGCTGACGTTCCTGCTGTTCCGGCGACGCGTTCGCGGTGAGACTCAGGCAAATGGCAGGTGATGCGGAGTCGTGGCCATGCCAGACCCGGCGGCGGGGCCGGGGTCGCTGGCGTCGGGCGGCGCGGGCGATGTGGAGCTCGCGCATCGATCGCACGTCGGAACGATCGGACAGCGTGGTCGTGGTCGAACCCAGTATGGTTCGCCGAATGACCGAGATCAGCGCGGGTCTCATCCGCGACCTGCTGCGGGACCAGCATCCGGACCTTGCCGAGCTGCCCCTCCGCGAGGTGGAGGGCGGCTGGGGCAACCAGATGTGGCGCCTGGGGGACGAGCTGGCCGTGCGGATCCAGCGCATGGACACCGACCCCGATCGCCAGCTCAAGGAGCGCCGGTGGCTGCCGCTGCTCGCCCCACGCCTGCCGCTGCCGATCCCCCTCCCGGTGCGGCGTGGTGCGCCCTCCGAGCGTTGCCCCAAGATGTGGACGGTCATGACGTGGGTACCGGGTCTGCCGCTGGACCATGGGTCGATCACCCGCGGCGAGCACGCGGCCGACACCCTGGCGACGTTCCTCCGGGCGCTGCATGTGGCAGCGCCCCCCGACGCGCCGGCTGATACGGGCCGCGGCGCGCACCCCAAGGACTGCACGGACCGCTTCGACCAGTTCTTCTACTCCGTCGACGCCGACGCGATCGGCTCCGACGCCGCCGACGTCCGGGCCGTCTGGGACGACGCCGTCGCGGCCCCCGCATGGGAGGGGCCGCCGGTGTGGGTGCACGGCGACCTGCATCCCGCGAACGTCGTCGTCGCGGACGGGACGCTGGCGGGCGTTGTCGACTTCGGCGAACTGTTCGCCGGCGACCCGGCGTCGGACCTGGCGGCCGCCTGGGTACTGCTGCCGGCGGGCGCGGCCGCACGCTTCTTCGCCGCGTACGCGGAGGCAGACGAGGCGACGGTCCGGCGCGCCCGCGGGCTGGCCGCGGTGAAGAGTCTCTTCCTGATGCTGATGGGCCAGAACGGGGACCGCGGCCTGCCCGGCGGCAAGCCGGCCTGGGGTCCGGCGGGCCGGGCGGCGCTCGACCGGGTCCTGAGCGAGCGCCTGACCCGATTCCACGAGTAGCTCGGCGGCACACTTCGTCACCGCTCTTCCACCGCGCACGGCATCCGCATGCACCCAGGCGACAATGAGACTCATGACCGAGTTCGACGTTGTACTGCGGGGGTACGACCGGCTCGCCGTCGACAGCCTTGTTCAGGCGGTCGAAGCGGCTGGGGATGAGCAGGACCAGATCGACGCTGCGATCCGGAAGGCCGGTCCGCTGCCCGTCGTGTTGCGTGGCTACCAAGCGGCGCAGGTCGATGCTTGGCTGGCGCGCCGCCGAGCGGGGGATTCCAGTGTCGGCCCGGAACCGGGCGCCCCGGCGGTGGAGTTGTCTGTCGTACTGCGCGGCTATCGCGCCACGGAGACCGACGCGCTGCTCGCCACCGTCGCCGCCGCGCTCGAGGGCAGTGACCCCATTCGCCGGGCCGAGGCGCTGCGAGCGATCACCGAGGTGCGGCTGCCGGTCGGGTTCCGTGGGTACGACCGCAGCCAGGTCGACGCCTATCTGAGGCGGGCGGCACAGGCGTTGCGCGCATCGTGACGCCCGTACAGTCCGGCGTGCTCGAGGATGACGAACAGCACGTCCGCGACGCTGGACCGGCCACGGCCGCTACGGTCGCCGGTGACGCGTAGGGGCCGCCGCGGGGTTCACCAGGCCGGCGTCGTACGCGGCGATCACCAGCTGCACCCGGTCGCGAGCCGCAAGCTTGCTCAGCAGGTGCGAGACGTGGGTCTTGACGGTCTTGACGGCGATGGTGAGGTGTTTCGCGATCTCGTCGTTCGACAGTCCTTGCCCGATGAGGCCAAGCACCTCGACCTCCCGGGCGGTGAGGCCGTCGAGCCGGGAGGGCCCGGCGGAACCGCCGCCGGCGGTGTGCCGCTTGTGGACGAAGTGCTCGACGAGGCGGGCCAGGATCGATGGGGCGAAGAGCCACTCGCCGCCGTGCGTACGCCGGATGGCGTCGAGCAGGTCGTCGGGCCGGCTGTCCTTGAGCAAGAAGCCGCTGGCCCCGGCGCGCAGCGCGTGGAAGACGTACTCGTCGAGGTCGAACATGCTCAGGACCAGCACCCGGGTGTGCGCGAGCTCTGGCAGCCGGCAGATGGTCCGGGTCGCCTCGATGCCGTCGACCCGCGGCATGCGGACGTCCATGAGCACCACGTCGGGCGCGGTGGTCCGGGCAACGGTCACCGCCTCGACCCCGTCGCCGGCCTCTCCCACCACGGCGAGCCCCGGCTCGGCATCGATGATCATGGCCAGACTCCGCCGGAGCAGCGGCTCGTCGTCGACGAGGACGACCCGCACGGGCCGGTCGGTTCCGGTCACGCCGCTCCCTCCGGGATGGTGACCTCGAGGCAGAACCCCGCCCGGCCTTCGTGTTCCTCCGCCCGCGGCCCCGCCGTCAGGGTCCCGCCCAGGGTGGCTACCCGTTCCCGCAGCCCGATGAGGCCGTGCCCGGCGCCGGGCCGGACGACCCCGCCGCGGCTGGGCCCATCGTCGTTGACGATCACGCTGACCGTGGCCCGGGTCCGCGCCACGCGGACGTCGACGTTGGTCGACCCGGCGTACCGTACGCTGTTGGCCAGCCCTTCGCGGACGATGCGGCAGATCGCGACCTGGGTGCCCTGGGACACCGGCCCGAGCTCCTCGTGGTGCAACTCGACGGCCAGCCCGGCCCGGCGGGCGCCGTCGATGATCTCCGGCAGGGCCGCCAAGGTGTCCGCAGGGTGGCGGGCCGGTTCGTCGTCGGCCTCCCGCAGCGCGTCCAGCATGCGCCGCAGCTCGACCGTCGCCGTTCGGCTGATGGCCTCCACGTCCTCGATGGCGGCCAGGAGGGCCCCCTCGTCCGGCTTGCGGGCGTGCAGGTGCGCGGCGCCCGCCGCCCGCACGGTGATCATGCCGAGGCCGTGGGACACGAGGTCGTGCAGGTCGCGGGCGATGCGCAGCCGCTCGGCGAGCACGGCCTCCGCGGCGTCCCGGCGGGCCATCGCCACCTCGTGCTCGACCCGCTCGACCCGCAGCCGGACGATCGCCCAGACCGAGAGCGCCCCGGAGCCGAGCAACAGGATGGCGATGAAGGGCCAGGTCAATCCGAGCGCGAAGACCGCGGTCACCACGATGAGCAGCGCACCGGCGGGCACCAGCCACAACCATGATGAACGGGAGCGACGCCGGCTCTCGTTCATGCGCCGAGACTACCGCTTCTGCCGGCCGCCGCATCGGACCACGGTCTGACGGACTCAGGGCCGACTCCGGCCCCCGGGTGCCGACTCCGGCCCGATGTCCCGTCGCGATCCGTGTGGTTGTTTGGAGTACAGCGGGCCGGAGTCGGCAGGGAGGGTCGTTGTACAGGCGTGTGGTAATGGTGGTCGCCGGGGCGCTGTTCGCCCTCCTGGCGCTGGTGGCGGCGATCGTCACCGACCTGCATGACCGGGACTTTCCGCAGGCGATCGGCGCGCAGAGCCGACTGGGCCTGGACTTCGGCGAGTCGCGGCTCAGCGACCAAGAGGCGTTCGCGATGCTGACGCGGGCGGATGCCGACTGGCACCTGGGCCTGGTGAAGGTCGCCCCCGACCTGGCCGGCGGTGGCCACGAGCGGGTCTTCGTCGCCCTCAACGACACCGGCCTGCCCGCGACGTTCCGCTGGTTCAGCGGCGCCGGCGCGGGAAAGGTCGTCGGCCGGTATCGGCTGGCCAACTCCTCGCCCGGCGGGTCCTACCTCGTGACCGGCGACGGCGCCCGGCTCGGCGAGCTCGAGACCCGGCTCGGCGGCGCGGGCGTCCGCGTGACCCGCACCGATGCGTCCGTCATCGACAGTCTCCGGTTCACCATGCGGGAGGGCGGCTTCGGCACGGCGGTATTGGCCGCGTTCGCCCTCATCGCGGCGCTCGCCCTGTTCTGGCTGTCGATGCAGGCGCGCAGCCGCGCGCTGCGGGTGCTCGGCGGCTGCCCGGCGCTGCGGATCCAGGTGCAGGACCTGGGCGGGTTCGCCGGAGCGCTGCTGCTCCCGGCGGGCGCCGTGACGCTCGCGGCCGCCGCCTACGTCTGGGTGTCCCACGGCCGGCTGTTCGTCGGCCCCCTCCTCAAGGCGCTGTCCGGCCTGGAGTTCGGGGTCATCGCGGTGTCGCTGCTCGTCGCCCTCGCCATGTCGGCGTCCGCGTGGCCGAGCGCCGCCATGCTCGCCACCCGGCAGCCCGCGGTGAAGAGCCAGCGTTCGGCGGCCGCGGTCATCCAGGCGCTGACGTTCCTGCTGGTGGTGGCCACGGCCGGGCCGGCCTGGTCGGCGTATCGAAGCTCGGCGGCCGCCGCGGCCGAGATGGCGCAGTGGGAGAACCTCGCGGACCAGGTCGCCGTCCAGTTCGGGATGAGCGACGCGGAGATGACCGGTGTCGAGCCCCGGATCGGCGACCTGGTCGAGGACGCCGAGTCGGTCGGTGCGGTCGCATACTCGTACACCTTCTCGCGGGACGTCTGGAGGGGCGACCTCGGCGACTACTCGGCGGTGACCTTCGTGAACCAGCGCTGGCTCGACCTGATGACAACGAGGGCGCCGGCGAACGCGCTCGCGCCGGTGCCGTACGACCGCGTCAAAGCTCTGGTCAACCGGGAGTTCGGCGAGACGTTCGCGCTGCTCGCGCGGCACCAGGGCCGCCCCGGCGAGGAGATCTTCTCGGGATTCGCCTACCGGCAGCCGGTCGGCGGATTCCGGCTGCCGGTCGGTGAAGGGGGCAGCGGCGGGAGCCTCCGCTTCCTCGGCGACGTCCTCGTCGCCGTCGTGCCCTCCCTGCACCTGACGATCAACGATCGGAACCTGACGTCGATGGTCTCGACCAGGAACCTTGTGTTCACCGGTGTGGCGGCCACGGAGGCGCTGCTCGAACGCCACGGCCTGTCCGCCGGCGCCCTGAGCGATCGGGGGGTCAAGGGCGGGCTGAGCGTCGTCTACGTCGCGGAGGAAGGGCTGCTGCGCGCGCGGTTCATGGCCTACCTCGTCTGGCTGATGAACCTTGCGCTGGCCGCCCTGGTCGTCGCCTTCACGGTCGCGGCTGCGATCAGCGCGCTGATCACCGCCCTGCTGCATGCGAAGCGCGACTTCCCGCTGAGGCTGTCCGGCCGGTCCTGGCCGCAGATCCTGCGGCGTCGGGTGACCAGGGAACTACTGGCCGGCGCGGTGCTCGTGACCCTCGTCGCGCTGCTGAACAGACCCGACGCGACAGGCGCCCCGCTGGTCGCCGCGGTGTTCGGGATTCTCGTTGTACCGCTGAGTCATCTGTGCACCGCGCACTGGTGTTTCGCCGGCGTGAGCCGGCGCCGAATCTGATGGGGGTTCCAGATGCTGATCGAGGCCGAGGGCATTGCCGTGGCGATCGGCGGGCGGCCGGTGCTCGACGGCGAGTTCGTCCACTGCGAGCCCGGCACGATGACCGCCCTGGTCGGCCCGAGCGGGTCCGGGAAGACCACGTTGCTGCACTGTCTCGGGCTGCTGCTCCCGGTCGATCGCGGCCGCGTCCTGATCGACGGGAAGGACGTCACGACGTGCGGTTCGGCGGCGCGGCGCCGCTTCTGGCGCGACCACGCGGCGTTCGTACTGCAGGACTACGGCATCATGGACGACGAGTCGGTCGCCTTCAACGTCACCATGCGGTCGAGCCCACTGGGCCGGCGGGCCACCGGTGACGGGAGGCGGCTGGCCCAGGTGCTCGAACAGACCGGGCTGGCGGGACGGCAGGACGAGGCGGCCAGCCACCTCAGCGGCGGTGAGAAGCAGCGGCTCGCCCTGGCCCGGGCCATCTACAAGCGAGCCGCGGTCGTCTTCGTCGACGAGCCCACCGCGTCGCTCGACGCCGCCAACCGGATGAAGGTCATCGACCTGTTCACGGAGTTCGCCGCGAACGGCCGCACGGTCATCGTGTCCACGCACGACTTCGAAATGATCGAGGCGTGCGGCGTCCGGCACGAGATCGGCAGCGGACGCATCAGCAACCCCACGAGAGCGCAGCCGGGGCATCAACGGTAGGCGTGGGCCTGCATGCGGTACAGCGTGGCGTAGCTGCCGCCCGCGGCCATGAGCTGGTCGTGGTCGCCTGCCTCTGCCACGGTGCCGGCGTCCATCACGATGATGAGGTCGGCCATGCGGACCGTCGAGAAGCGGTGGGAGATCAGCACCGTGACGGCGCCGTGCGCGCCGGTGCGGGCGGCCTGCGCGGCGTAACGCTCGAACAGCGCGTGCTCGGCCTCCGCGTCCAGCGCGGCGGTCGGCTCGTCGAGGATCGTGAGCAGCGGCGCCGAGCGCATCATCGCCCGGCCCAGCGCGATCTTCTTCTTCGCCCGGGTCAGCCGGGCCGCCATCGTCGGCTCCGGCACCAGAAACAGCCGGGCGATCTCGCCCGTCG
>NZ_JBEPDB010000123.1:0-18299 GCF_040300025.1 Dactylosporangium sp. NPDC000555
CGGCTGGATCACGCCCACCACCGCCAGGTCGCCGGTGACAGCCCGGCCGTGGAGGCGGTCAAGCTCCTCGCCCGCGCCCACCAGAACCTGATCTGCCGCGTTGCGCGCTCGTGGCAGGAGGCAGTCTGCGACGATCCGCGGATGAGCACATCCTGGACTTTCACCGTCGAAGACGCTTTTGCCATCACTGGGTATGGTGTCGCGGTCATCGGCCAAGTCGACGGGGTGATACCGGCGGACGGCCCGGCGGTGCTGTGCGTTCGCGGAGTCCACCGGGTCATCGACCGCGCCAGCGTGCAGATGCTCGACCAGGTCCGCGACGGTCGACGTGAGGGTGTGCCCGCACTGCTGCTGCACGGGGCCACCATGGATCAACTGATGCACGCCGACGCGACGGTTCACTCCGTGGATGCAGCATGTCGGCCGATGCACTGATCTGCCGCTGTCCATGCTCGCGAAGTCGCCGGCGGCGGCCTCCGACCCGTTCATTCCCCCGTCTACTGAGTTGCGCTACTCCAACCAGCATCGGGCAAGCCGGCGTAGTCGCCGCCGCACAACCCCACCCCGAGGTCCAGCACCGCATCGAAGACAGGTGCGGCCGGGCCGCCTTCACATGGCGATCCTCAACGAGCCGGAGTCTGGGCGCAGCGTTGCGATCCTCGCTCGCCCTGGAGAGCGGGCGCAGCGGGGTGCCCTACAGCGCTGCCGCGCTCCCGTTCATGCCTCGACCCCAGAGGCATAATCTTCTGAGTTCCAGTCCACTCCGCGATCAAGAAAGGTCCACAATGGGTCATTTTGATCCCTCTCTGATCGAGTGCCTGCCGGTGGCCGACTGTCCTGGACCTCGCCGACACACAGCTCATCAAACACAACCATGCGGGATGCGATACGCCACCGACCACGAGCATCCGGCGTGAATTTGTCCAGGTATCGACATCTCACGGTCGTCAATTGCTGCGCGCCAGAGACTTCTTGCGTGCGGCGCCTTAGATAGCACAGGCAGTAGGACTCGACCAATGCAACATACGGATCGGGCAAGTCAACGATGACGTTGGTGATGAAATGGACCGAAGAGTCCAGTTGTGCGTGGCGAATTTTCATGTCCTCAATCAGCCCGTCGACCCCGCCTTGGTACGCACCGTGGTGATCGAAGGCATTGTCGTGGTAGCACGCACGCACCGAGTCCCAGTCACACCGATCGACCGCCCTCGCATACCGGTACAGGCAATCAGTAACGGCCATGGTCACATCGACCCGTGATTGCTCGACCTGATCTTCCCGCGGCATTGGTCACCCACTTCCTCGAATCTGTCGATGCTGTGCTGCATCAAGCAGCCGTGTTCGATGATCGGACGCTCGTGTCAATGTGCACGCGCCCTGACCCCCTCATTGCTCTCGCCTGAACCTGTACTGCGCCAAATCTAGCTTCAGGGCCCGTGCGCTGCTATTTCGTGGATCGGGTCAAGGCTGTTCTGTGGTACTCGTCCCTGACCTTTTCGGCGCTTACGACTCGGCCGGGATTACCCGAACCGGGGTGCCCTGCAGCCATGACACGACGTCTTCCACCACGTGCGAGAAGAACCGCTCATACATCGGCACCGAGACATAGCCGATATGTGGCGTCAGAACAGTGTTCGGCGCGTCGCGCAGCGGGTGGTCTGCTGGCAACGGCTCGACGGAGAACACGTCCAGCGCCGCGCCGGCGATGACGGCGTCCGACAGAGCCTCGGCCAGGGCATTCTCGTCCACGATCGGCCCGCGCGAGGTGTTGACGAGGTAACCGCGCGGGCCGAGCAGTTCCAGCTCGGGTCGACCGATCAGGTTCCTCGTACGTTCACTCAGCTTGAGGTGGACGGTAGCTACGTCGGCGCGCTCGAACAACTCGCGCTTGCCGACGAGTTTCACGCCCACCGACTCCGCCCGCTCGTTGGTGAGATTCTGGCTCCAGGCAACGACGTCCATGTCGAAGGCCAGTGCGTAGCGGGCGATCCTCGAGCCGAGATTGCCCAGCCCGATGATGCCGAGGGTCGATCCAGCCAGTTCAGGACCGATCGTGGTTTGCCAATGCCCTGCCCGCAGCGCGGCATCCTCCGCCGGCACTCTGCGGGTGACTGCCATGATGAGGGCCCAGGTCAGCTCGGCCGTGGTATGCGGCACGCCGTCAGTTCCGCAGACCACGATCCCGCGGGCATGTGCGGCCGCGACGTCGATCGCCGCGTTGAACGGACCGGTGGTGACCAGGAGGGCTAGATTGGGCAGCCTGTCGAGGATCGCCGATGGGAACGCCGTCCGCTCGCGCATCGCCACGACCACTTCGAACGGCTCCAGCCGGCGCACCAGGTCAAGCGGGTCGGCAATATGGTCG
This sequence comes from Dactylosporangium sp. NPDC000555, assembly GCF_040300025.1. Classification (NCBI taxonomy): domain Bacteria; kingdom Bacillati; phylum Actinomycetota; class Actinomycetes; order Micromonosporales; family Micromonosporaceae; genus Dactylosporangium; species Dactylosporangium sp. NPDC000555. The sequence continues at coordinate 2,366 of NZ_JBEPDB010000123.1, forward strand.
TGGAAGAATGTGACGTCGGCCCGGCCGTCGAGTGGCGTCCAATCGGCACTCGACCGGGCGACGCACTGATAATCGTCAAGGACGGCGATCCGAATCGGCATGGCGCGGGCTCCCTCGATGAAGCTGGCTACGGGTCAGGGACATCCTGCGACGATGGTCGGCGCGAAGTTCCGCCTTGGCGACCTGCCGCCCGAGCCGCGAGGCAGCTCGTCCGCGAGTTCCAGCCGCTCCGGCCAGGTCTCGGTCGCGACGCCGCGCGCCCTGAGGTGCTCGCGCAGTTCGTCGAGGTCCCCAGTGGATCCGATAACGGCCCCGGCGGTACGCAGACGCAGATCGGCCGAGTCGGTGGTACGGGTCCGGGGACGGCGCACCGGTTTCGTTGGAGCCGAAGAACTGCGACACATCCTGCCCACCTAACAAGCGCTTGGTTGTCATTCTGTTTCGGGCCGCCGGGGCGTGTCAAGCAGTCAGGCAGGACAGCGTAGTGATGCAGATCTGGACTGCACCGGTCGGTTACCGGGTCGACCTCGAGTGCCTGCCCGCGTCCCAGGCCGAGGCGGCGCCAGCCGGGCTGAGCGCGGTCGCGCACTAACGTCCGGCCAGGTCGAGTCCGGCGACCGCATGGAAGCCCGGTCGTGGCAAAGCCGTCCGCTCACTGGTGGGCCGCTGCGACTCGACCTGAGCGTGGTCGGCCGGACGGGACGGGCGCGACCGTCGTCCTGCGCCTGCACGGAGTCGATCCGGAGGGGGATGTGCGCATCGCGGCCGACCTCCGCTGTCGCCGTCCCGGCGCGTCGTCGGATCCGCCGGCGGTGAAGGTGAGCGCCGGCGACCGGGTGAGCCGCTCCTACACCCGGTCGAGGCGGCGATGCTCACCCACCATGTCCCCAGCACGGCCGGCGTGCTGATGACGCCGAACCTCATCGCGCTGATGGAGGAGACCGCGGCGGACATCGTCCGGCCCGGGCCGGTGCGCGACGGGTTCTCGGCCGGTCCCAACGGCGCGGGGTCTAGATGCCCAACGCGACCAGCGCGTACGTGGCGGTGGTGATGATGATGATGATGAGCGTCTAGCGGTAACCGTCGGAGCCGAGCCAGGTCAGGATGAGCGCCAGGCCGGCCAGATCCAAAGCCAAGGATTAGCCATATACGATCATCGACCAATGGGGCGGAGGATGTCCGCCCCACGGCCGGCTTTCGGTCTAGCAGGGCGGCTGGTAGGTCGCCCACGGCCCCTTCGGCTTGTTGTCCGCGCCGAACTCGATCAGGGACAGGCCGCAGAGGCCATCCGCACCGAGGTGCTTGGTGGCGGAGTAGGACAGAGTGAAGCTCGCCTGGCCGAACGAGGCCGGATATCCCGAGATGCTCTGGATCGCTTCGTTCAGCTTCTTCGAGTCGTCCGCGCCGCCGGCCTTCTCGATCGCAAGCTTGACGATGTGCACGGTGTCCCAGGCTTGGGCGTCATAGGCTGTGACCTCGTAGTCGGCGCCGTTCTTGCCCTTCAGGAACTTGGTCAGTTCCTGGGTACGAGGGTTCTGGTTGTTGATGGAACCCATGAACACCACACCGTTGAGGGCACCCGCGTTGGCCAGCTTCCAGGACTCCGGCTGATTCCCGATCGACGCGAGCGAGAATCGCGGCTTCGCGGCCAACTGGCTGGCGAGCGCGTTCTGCGCGAGCACCTCGAACGCGCCACCGAGGCTGGTCACCATCACCGCGTCGACGTTCGCGTCCTTGAGTCGGGCCACCTGTGCGGACAGGTCGGACGCCGCGGTGGCGCCCTTCTCTGTCGCCGCGACCTGCACACAGGGCATCGCGTCGAACAGCGACTTGTTCACCGCCGCGATGGTCGACGAGTCATCGGTCAGCACGCCGATCTTCTTGATGTTGGCCTTCTGGAACGCTCCGCAGTACACCTCGGCCCAGTCGCCGGTCGAGTTGGCGAGCATGTAGATGAACTCGTTGTTCGGCGCGTCGACCAGCGTCTGGGTCACGCTGGTGGGGGCGATGGCCGGGACACCGAGCTGGGTGAGGGTCGGCTTGGCCTGCGCCGATGCCGCGCCACCCGTCTGCATCAGCACCAGCTTGGCGCCCTGGCCGACCAACTTCTGCACCACGGCCGGCGACTTGGTCGGGTCACTCTCGTCGTTGCCCACCACAAGCTGGAGCGGACGGCCCAACACGCCGCCCTTGTCGTTGATGTCCTGAATGGCCAGTCGGATCGTCTTGCCGGAGATGTTGCTGTACGAAGCGCCCGGACCGGTGCTGTCCTGGTCCAGACCGATGATGATGGGATCACCGGTCGCCGTGCCGGTGCTCGGTGTGTCGGAGCCACTCTTGCTACAGCCCGCGAACGCCACCAACGCGGCGATCAGCGCGCCGGCAAGCGCCGCCGATCTCCTGGATGTGGCCACGTCTACCCCCTGCCTTACTGGGACAAAGTGAAAATGGGCTCAACTGTTACGTCGCTACCGCCACGTCGTTCCTGCATGCGGGGTCTGACGAGGAGTTCTCGGAACCTAGCAAGCGCTTGGTTGAACCCAATATCTCTTCGGGCGCAGTCCTGTGTCAAGGGTCCGCAATGGCGAGCGGGTTACAGAACGATCAAGCCGGTCATCATTGCGAGCATGCGGGTGCCGAATACTCCCGTCGGCGGGTTGGCCTGCTGGTTCGTGGTAGCGAGTCTTGGCGGGTTTGATCGTCGTCAGGTATGCGTTGACCCTCGTCTACCTGATCTTCCGGCAACTCCTCGCGTGGCTGGCCCTCCTGGCCCGCAGCGACACGGCAATGACCGCAGAAGTCCTGCTGGACCTGCTGCTGGAACAGCGCGCGTACCGGACGCCAGTCGGCGCGGAGCTGGCGACCGTGTGCCTGCCGAGAACTGCGTCCGTGCTGGTCAGAGGTCATTTAGGATCCGAGGCATCAACCTTGTCTCGTCTCCGCGCGTCCTTCCTTGCTCATCGGTGTTGACGACTACGCGATGATGCCGCCTCATGCTGGTGCGACGGGCGTACCTCGGCATCACGAACGCGTTCGCGCTCCAGCGGCTGCTGCCGGGCAGCGACCGGGACAAGGACAGAGGGATCCTCGCGTTACGTCACCAGCTCGCGCTGCTGCAGCGCCGCTCGGCGGGCATCGGGTCCGATTCGAACCGGCCCCGGCCATGGCTGGCTGCGCTGCTGCACCAACTCCCCCGATCCAGCCTGCACCGTCTACGGCTGCTGGCGCGGCCCGACACCGTCCTGCGCTGGCACCGTGACCTGCTTGCTCGCCGCCACGCGGCGGCGTCCCGGCCGCGGCGGCGGGGCCGGCCTCGCACCGTGCGCTCGATCCGTTCGCTGGTGCTGCGCCTGGTGCGGGACAACCCGTCGTGGGGGTATCGGCGGGTGCACGGGGAACTGCTCACCCTCGGAACCACCGTCGCCGCGTCGACAGTCTGGGAGATGCTGCGCGAGGCCGGCATCGATCCCGCCCCGGACCAGGCCGCCACGACCTGGACCCAGTTTCTCCGCTCGCAGTCCGAAGCGCCGCTGGCAACGGACTTCATCGAGACGATCACGCTCACCGGCACGAGGATGTACATCCTCGCGGTCATCGAACACGCCAGTCGCCGCGTCCGCGTGCTCCGCGCGGCCTCGCACCCGACTGCGGCGTGGGTGACCCAGACCGCGCGGAACCTCGTGATGGACATCGGGGATGCAGGGTGCCGGTTGAAGTACCTGATCCGCGATCGGGACGGCAAGTACCCGGCCGCATTCGACGCAGTCCTCTCGGACGCCGGTATCAAGGTCGTGCTCAGCGGCGTCCAGATGCCCGCATGAATTCGACCATGGAGCGCTGGGTGCGGACCTGCCGCCGCGAGTTGCTGGACCATACCCTGATCTGGAACCAGCGACACCTGCTGCATGCGTTGCGCGAGTTCGAGATGCCGATGAGAGGGTGTCGCCTACGGACGTTCACCACCCTGGCCTGATCAGGCTTCGGCCGGCGAATCCGCCAGCCGTCGCGCTGAGAAATTCATTTCATGGGTAGCACGTCGAACTCGTTACCTTCCGGATCGGCCAGAGTGATCCAGCCATCGAGCCGCGCGACTTCAGTCGCGCTGAGCTTGACCAGCCGTCCTGCCTTCGCGCTGATGTCGTCGGCACGAAGATCAAGGTGAACCCGGTTCTTCACGACCTTCGCCTCAGGTACCAGGGTGAAGAACAGTCGTGGTGCATCGGGCACCGCTGGCTCGACCAGAACGGACGGGTCGTCCTCCGGCCCGTTGATTCCGTTCGCCCGCAGACGCGCCAGTTCCTCATCGTCATAGGGGGCGACGGCGTACCCGTCCAACTCCGCGGCCCAGAATCGCGCCAACGATGCCGGGTGCGCTGCATCGAACACGATGTCGCCAATTTTTGCCATCAACGCCTCCAGGTAGGGATCAACGCATCAACCGAAGAGTATGCGCGGCCTACTCTTCTACCGGCGCGAGACGATCCGATGCTCACTCACCCGAACCCCGATATCGGGCAGCTCGAACACCTGCCGCACCACCGTCGCGGCCAGCGGGGCACCGTTCAGATCCTCACCACACCGGCCACAGCCGGCCGGTTCATGCATGATGCGCTCGTGCGGGTCAGCGACCTGCCGCAGCGTGCGACCCTCATGGCCGGGCTGCCCGCCCGGCCGGCGACCTGACCGCTGCCGCAACGACTTCGGTGCCGGCTTCCCCAGCCCGTCCGACGACGGCGGCCTCGACGAGTTCGACGAGTCCTGCCCGAGCCGGGCCCGCAGGTCCGCATTCTCCGCCCGCAACACCGCGTTCTCCTGCCGCAACCCGGCATGCTCACGCTCAAGCTCACCGATCCGAGCCTCCAACCGGGCAAGCCGCTCAAGCAGCTCCACGACGGACAGCGATCCGGACACCCGATCATGATCCAGCACAAACCCCGCAGGTCAAGCCAACCCGCCGACGAACACCTGATCAGTCACCATCCGCGTTCGTCCGTGAGGACTCGGGGACGCGATCGTCGGGCGGTAGGTCGGCACAACCAGGCTGGCATTCCCTATCGGTACTCCATCAACCTGCACGTCGTCTGCCGTGGTGGCGCGGCGGATCGGCTGGCGGGTCAGGGTACCGAACCAGGTCTCGATCTGGTTGATCCAGCCCGACCCGACCGGGGTGAAATAGAAGATGACCTGCGGATTCTCCTCCAGCCAGGCCATCACCCGCGTTTTCCTCCAGCCAGGCCATCACCCGCGCTATAGCGTGGGACGCATCGCAGTTCAACCAACACGAACAGGAGACCGCTTAACCAACACGAAACAGGAGACCGCGATGTCCGAGTCCTATTCCCTCCCCACTGAACCCGAAGGCATCATCCCGTCGCTGATTGAGCGATTTAATTCCGGCAAGGTCAGCGAGATGATGACCTTGTACGAAGGAGCCGTGCTCGTCGCGGACGACGGGCGGACCGTAACTGATCGCGCCGAGGTCGCTGCCGAACTCGAGCGCGATCTCAGCCTCGGCCTGCCGCTGGCGGCCAAGGCACGCCATGTGTTCGTTGCCGGCGATATCGCCGAAATCGTGGTGGACTGGGCAATTGATGGCACAAGTCCCGACGGCAGGCACGTGCACGTCGCAGGCACGGCAAGCGATGTCGCGCGCCGCGGCTCGGATGGACTCTGGCGGTACCTGATCGACAATCGTCTTGGGACGGCGGTACGACAGCCCGCCTGACACGTGTGCGCCACGGCGATTCTCGGGGAACGGAGGATGCGCCATGAGGACTATCGAGCTGTACCCCGATGACGTTTACAACCAGCGGACGATCCGCCAGGGCCACCCATCTGACTGGGTCAACCGCGAAGGTGGTGACTACGACCTGGTGGTGCTCGGCGGCGGACCGGCCGGCCTCACCGCCGCCACGACTGCCGCCGGAGGCGGGCACCGCGTCGCTATGACCGAGCAGCGACTGACCGGGGGCACCTGCGTCAACTTCGGCTGCACGCCGAGCAAAGCGCTGATTCGCTGCGCACGCGCGGTACACGAAGCGAGCCGCGGGGCCGAGTTCGGCTTTCGGCTCGACGCCCCACCCCAAACTGATTTCGGCTCCGTCATGGATCGGGTCCGCAAGATGCGTTCCCTCAGCAGCTCAGGCGATGCGGTCGAGGTGGCCGAGCAAGCGGGGGCGGAGGTCTACCTCGGGCACACCCGCTTCACCGCGCCGAATGCCGTGGAGGTCGAGGGCCGGCTACTGCAATTTCGGACAGCCGTGATCGCCACCGGATCGGACCCCGTGGTGCCCCCCATCGAGGGACTGCGGACCGGCGAGTACCTGACCAACGAGACCGTCTTCTCACTGACCGAGCTGCCAGCCAGGCTGGTCGTCATCGGCAGCGGTCCGATGGGATGCGAGCTGTCCCAGGCCTTCCGCCGTCTCGGCAGCGAGGTGGACCTGGTCAGCCACCCCAGGACCCTGCTGCCCCATGATGAGCAGGAGGTCAGTGAGCTGATCCGTCGCCGGTTCGAGCAGGAGGGGCTAAGGCTCCACCTGGGGTTCATGGCAGTACGGGCGGGCGCCGGCCGTTTGCTGGCGCAGGGCACCGACGGGACGCGCGAGCTGCCCTATGATGCGCTGCTGCTCGGCACCGGCCGCAAGGCGAACGTGGAGCACCTGGACCTGGGCGCGGCAGGGGTACACGTCGCCAGGGACGGCGTGGAGGTAGATGAATACCTGTGCACCAGCAACCCCAACATCTATGCCATTGGCGATGCAACCTTCCCGCAGAAGTTCACGCACGCGGCCAATGCGACAGCGCGGCTCTGTATCGCGAACGCGCTGGATGGAGCGCATCGCCCGGTACGAGAGCTCGTCATTCCCCACTGCACCTACACCGATCCCGAGGTGGCCGAGGTGGGCCTAACTCCGCGCCGAGCCCGCAACGAAGGTGTCGCCATCGACGCTTACCGGCTCGACCTGGCCAAGCTGGCGCGGGCGTTCATCGACGGCGAGGAGGAGGGATTCGGGGCGATATACACGCGCAGCGGCAGCAGCGAGATCGCAGGAGCGACGCTTGTGGCGGCGCACGCCGGTGAGATGATCAGCGAGCTTACGCTGGCAATCACGAACCAGATGTCGCTGGAGGCGCTGGCCAACACGGTTCACTGCTACCCGACGCAGGCCCAGGTCTTCCAGCAGATCGCACTGCAGCACGCCAGACCCCAGAGCTAGCTGTTCAGCTTGGGCGACGGCCTGTTGAACAACGAACGTTCAAGATCGCTAGTGCCGGATCACACCTTCGCATTCACACACACTCATCGGCGGACTTTCGCGAAAAATCCAGGCTCGACTGACGCCAAACGGACCAGGAGCGACCGCATGGAACGGGAAATCATCCGGGTCGAACCCATCGACAGCAATTTCGAGAAGTGGGGCGCGCCGGTGTCGACCTGTACCCGGGCCGGCAACATGGTGTTCGTCTCGGGCATGCCGCCTTTCGATCCCGACACCGGGGAAATCCTCCCGAACGCGCTGTTCGAACACCAGGTCGAGCTCATCCTCACCCAGATTAAGAAGGCGCTCGAGGCCGCCGGCTCGGACCTCGAGCATGTGCTGAAGTGCAACGTAATGTGCATCTCGGCCGAGCACTTCAACGCTTTCAACGAGGTCTACAAGCGCTTTTTTCCGAACAACCCGCCTGCCCGCATCTTCTTCTGCGTGCCGGAGTGGACGGGCCCCTTCGACGTCGAGGTCGACTGTATCGCCGTCACGAAGGACTGAGGGCGTCGGCCGCCGAGCAGCGCGGCGAGCGCTGAGCGCAGACGGGGCCACGGCGGAGTCGAGGAAGCTCCGCGTCTTCAAGGGAAGCGGGCCCTGCCTCGCAGTGAGGTGTCGTGGCCGTGACTGCCGCGTCGGCGTCTCGGTCGCATAATGCGCCGCTGCGACCTGGCGACGGAGGGCAGTATCGAGTCCGGCTGGCCGAGCAAGACGTCCTGAGCGCCACGCTGGCGGCAGAGAACCCCGGCATCCCTGACGGATAATCCGTCGGATGCCTAGGTCAGTGTGTGGGTCGGGGTGCCATTCCGCTGAGCTTGTCTGGACAGTTCGGTTCAGGACGCCTACCTTATGCGTCGACGTCGAACTCGTACAGCGCGACGTCTTGACGGGCAGTCACTAGGCTCTCGCGCAGCGATCTTGGCGCCCGCATCTGCCGCGATCCGATCGCTACGCGCCGTGACGGCGTTCAGCCGGTCCCTATCTGGCGGGGTCGAGTGAGACACACTTCGGGCTTCCGGCCGTGCTGCCAGCGGACAATGAGATGTCGCAGGTCGCTCACCCGTTCAGTAGATCACTTGCACCTGACTGGCCCGTCGGCCCCTGGGATGCAACGAGCCCGAGACCAGGCGCGCGGATCTGCCGCCGACCGCGTGCGGCGCCTCGCTGGCGACTGGCGCACCCTGTACGCCGCTGCCCTGGTCCACGACTCGTATGCCAGGCGCGCGTGACCGGGCTGCTAGACCCGGACCAGTCCCCATACACCTGGCCCGGACCGCCAACCACAGCACCGAGCAGCGCCTCCGCCTATGCCGCGGACTGGCTCGTTGCCGTCACCACCAACGTGTACTGCGCATCCACCTCGAAGGTACCCGACTTCCCGTGGATGCGGACCTTGTGCTCGCCGGCACCGGGTGGATCGATCCGGGCCCAGAGCCCGCATGCATCGCCTCGGGTCTTGCCCGAGGTGTCGGTTACCGGGTTGCCCGGCCCGGCTATGAATGTGATGGCTTCGTGCTCGATGCGCTCGAGAGGCACCTCCGCGCCGTCGAACTGGATCGTGCCGGTGACGCCGGCCATGTAGCTGCGGCAGTCGTCTTCGTCGCCACTGACCAGGTTGATCGCGGGCGCGACAAGTCGCACGCCGAGCGGTACAGTGCAACGCCGCTGTACCTGACCGCCGAACGTACCGGCAAGGAACCACACATCACCGGGCTGGTTGCGTGCGCAGTGCGTGCCGGTGCGGTCGGCAACCGGATTCGTGTCGACGGGTTCGGTGGCGGCCCACTCCCACCAGCGGGCCTGGATCGAGCGTTGCGCCGGCGATGCCGTGGGCGGCGCGGTGCCAGCTCCGGTCGGTCCATTGCAGCCAGCGAGGACGACACCACACGAAGCCACGGCAATGACCCGACGCAACATGACCGAGACGATAGCGGGCGCATCGACCGTTCACTGCCCTTTGACCAGGTGCCGCAGCCAGCTGCCGTGGATCAACCTTGATCAGCTGCGCGCTCATGCTTGATGAGCGCGCACCTGATCTTGCTCAGATTCACTGTCGATGGAGTGCTTGCTTCTGTCGTGAGGTGATCGAGCGACGACGCCTGCGGCGTAGTCGGCCGGTGTCGTGGCAGTCCTGCGCCTTACCTGGCCCGCCCGCTGTGGCGCCCGCACCCCGCACGTGACCGGCTCGGCGCGGATCCGCCGGGCAGAGGGTCCGGAGACGTCAGTCGGGTCCCGCTGTGACGGTGCGGCCGTTGAGGTGCTCGAACCCGTCCTTGATCAGCATGCGGAGCACATCCATGTCGACATCGGCGAGTTGTTTGATGTACAGGCACGACTTGCCGGTTGTGTGCGGACCCAGCCGGGACATCAGCTCGGCGTACTGGTCGTACCCGTCGGAGATGTAGAGCGTCAACGCCTGTTTGCGGGGGGACAAGCTCACCGCCGGCCAGTTGGCCTCGCGGCCCGAGGCGTACCGATAGTGGTACTGGCCGAAGCCGACGATGCTCGGACCCCACATTGCCGGCTCCAGACCGGTCACCTCTCGCATCAACTCACAGACCTCTTCGGCATCCGCCCGGCGCTGCGGGTCGGGCACCGTGCCGAGGAACTCGGCCACGCTCGCGTCGGTGCGGGTCGTCTTCGGCTCGTTCGCCATGACGGTCAGGCTAACCCGACCGCCGGCCGTATCGTTACCTCGCACCGGTGCGCGCGGCGGTGCAGATATGTGCGTCGAGTCGGCCCGGCTTACTGGTCGACAGTGAGATCACCGGGCGTCCGGCAGCCCAGGTACCCATGCACAAAGGGGCGTGCCGGTTCTGGCATCCGCGGAACCGCCCCGCAAGCCGATACAGGGGATCTTGGCGCCCGGTCATGCTGCTGCGCATCTCCCAGCGCCTTGAAGAAGGGCAGTTGCCACATCAGGCCAGGATCTTCGCAGTTGCGGGTCCCCGCACCCGAATAATCCCGGCCAGCACGCCTCGCCTGAACCAGGCTTGCCATCCCGTCGGCTCACGGCAGCGGAACATGCTGCCACCCCTCGCCAACGTCCGCATCTGGCCGCCGTCAGTGCGCGGCTTGTGGTGCATCGCCACGAGGCGTGCCATCGCGGAGCGTGGCTGGTGCGGGGTCGGTCAAGCGTCCCGCCGCGGCGGCGTAGCCAGCATCGTCAACAGCTTGAGGAGCACCTTGCCGTCGGGTTGGCCTCATCGCACGTGCTGAGCGCGGCCCTGGCGGGACCCTGCCCGAGCGGTTCGGTCCGTGGAAGACGGCCTACCGGCGTAAACGTCGCTGAACAGGTTTTCCAAGCGGGTCGCCGTGTCGGGGTGGTTGGGCGCAGGCGCGGCGAACGGCGCTGATCACCTCGGTCCCCAGGCGGCGATCGCCTCCTGTGGAGACGTTGCGGCTGCACAGCCGGCGATGCGGTCCGTCCACGCGCGCACGATGTCGCGAAGTTGCGCAGGCTCCCGCACGACGAAGGGCAGTGCGAGCCCGGCCAGGACACCGGGAACCCAGTCGAGCCGCTCCGCCCGCAGCCGCACGAGAACCCAGTCCGCGCTGTCGCCGACGTCCGGTTCGATGCTGGCGATTCCGCCGATTCCGCGCGGCAGCCGCGCCCGTACCTCGTCGGCCGTGCCCTGCACAGCGACGGCGACCTCATGCCGCCATGGCGTGACGGCCAGGCTCGTCAGGACCACATCGGCGGGCTGGAAGCCCTCGGGCACCGCGAAGGTGCCGTGCGCGATTCGCACCTGCGCGATGCGGTCGAGCCGAAAGGTACGTAGTTCTCTGGACGCGGAGTCGGTGCCGGTCACGTACCAGCGCCCGGAGTGCGCGACGAGCCCGTAGGGATGCACGGTGCGCTCGCTGCGCCGTCCGGTGCGGTCGGTGTAGCTGATGACCGCAGGTTGGTGCTGTCGCGTCGCTTCCGCCAGCCGCAGCATGACCGCGGCCTCCGGCGTCGGCACCTCACGCCCGGGTGAGGTGAAGTCGGTGGTCGCGAACAGCGCATCGAGCCGGGAGGCCAGCGCTTTCGGCAGTACCCTCCGTATCTTGGCGGCTGCGGTTTCGGCCGCTTCCCGCGATGTCGACACCAGGCCGGCTCGGCGGCCCGCCACCAGGCCGAGCAGGACGGCAAGTGCTTCCTCATCGGTCAGCATGAGCGGTGGCATCCGGAATCCGGGAGCCAGCCGGTAACCGCCGTAGCGGCCCCGCACCGATTCGACCGGCACTTCGAGATCAAGCAGGTGGTCGGCGTAGCGGCGTACGGTGCGCTCGTCGACGCCGAGGCGTTCGGCCAGGTCAGAAGCGGTGTGAGTGCCGCCGGCCTGCAGGATTTCGAGGAGGGCGAGCACCCGTGCGGTCGGCCGTGTCATGGTCAGATTCTTTCTCGATACCGGGCGGATTGTGCCCGGTATCGGTCCTAGCGTCTTGCTTGCCAACCCCGCAACGAGGAGAAACGTCATGAAATTCGTGTCGGTTCGCATCATCACCGACCAGGTCGACTGTCTCACGGAGTTCTACGAGCAGGTCACTGGACAGACCGCCCGCCGGTACACGCCTGACTTCGCTGAGATCGTTCTGCCGGGGGCGACGCTGGCGATCGGCAGCACCGCAACGGTCAAGCTCTTTGGCGAAGGCTCAGCCGAGCCGGCCGCCAACCGGACGGCGATCATCGAGTTCCGAGTGGACGACGTCGACGCCGAGTTCGCCCGGCTGCGCGACATGATCGGCGAGCTCGTTCAAGACCCGACCACGATGCCCTGGGGCAACCGATCACTGCTGTTCCGCGACCCTGACGGAACGCTGGTCAACCTATTCACGCCGGTCAGCGCCGAGGCGATTGCCCGGCAGCAACACTAGAGGCCGTGTCTCGTGGATCTGTGGCGAGGTCGCGGAGCCAGATTTTGATGGTGGCGCGGTACATGAAGGCTCTCTTGTCGTAGCGGGTTACCATGGGCGCCGTTACGGTTTTGATCGGTCGGCCGGTGGCTGGTGCCGGGCGCCGGCCGCGTGTTGGTGGGCTCGCACGACAGAGCTGTCGATGCCGAGGGTCCATTCGTCGCCGTCGTCGAGGTCGGCGTCCAGGCGGAGCCGTCCGGCGACGCGCTGCCATGTGCCGTCCAGCGCCCAGCGGCGTTTGCGCTGATAGACGGTCTTCCAGTTGCCGAAGCGGGTGGGCAGGTCCCGCCACCGGATGCCGGTGCGTTCGCGGAACAGGATGCCGCTGATCACGGTGCGCTGGTCCCCCCACCCCCCCCGCCGCGCGCGGGGTCTGCGGGCAGCAGCGGGCGGAGCAGGTCCCATTCGGCGTCGGTGAGTTCGAATCGGGCAGTCATGGCGTGCGAGTAACAAACCGGACGCCATAGATCATCCCAAGATCCGCGATCCATTCGGTTGGCCACCCGTTCCGCCGGCGAACGATCCCCAAGATGCCAGCGGCGATAAAGATCAACGCACAGAGACGTCGATGAGCGGACGTTAGCGGAGGCCGCCGGCGGCGGTGAGTTGTTCTCCGGTCACAAACGCCGCGTCGCCGGAGGCAAGGAACGTGGCGACCGAGGCGATGTCCTCCGGTTGTCCGGCCCGGCCGAGCACGGTGTGCTCGATGAGTTCCCGCCCGAAGTCGGAGCCAGTCACCCCGGCGGCGTCGGTGCCCTCGGTCTCGACGAAGCCCGGGTTGATGGAGTTGACGCGGATTTGCTTCGGGCCGAGTTCCTTGGCCAGTACACCGGTGATCGCGTCGACTGCACCCTTGGTAGCGGTGTAGACAACGGTTTCCGGCGGCGTCACACGGCTGGCGGCGGAGCCGACGTTGATGATGCTGGCGCCGGCACCCATGTGCCTGAGCGCGGCCTGCGTAGTGAGCAGCAGCCCCAGCACGTTGATATCGAACATCCGGTGGAACTGCCGCTCGGTGACGTCCTCGACCGGGGCGAATTCGTAGACGCCAGCGTTGTTGACGAGGATATCGAGGTGACCGTAATGCTCGACGGCCGCGTCGGTAATAGCCCGTGCATCGGCGGCGTTGGAGACGTCACCGGCGACGGCGACCGCCGTGCCGCCTTCGCTCGCGATGCCGGACACGACAGCCTCGGCGTCGCGCCTGCTGGTGGCGTAGTTCACGACCACGGACGCACCTTCGTCGGCGAACGCCTTGGCGATGGCCGCGCCGATGCCCTTCGACGCACCCGTCACCACGGCCACACGATCTTGGAGGCGACGCTCGAGCCCGGTCACGGCAGTACTCCCTCCGATGCTGGTCGCTACCCCTATCGTTCGGCGGGTGGAGCGCACCGCGTCACCCACCGGGCATGAGTCGAACACGGTACCGTTCGCCAGCCGGTTGGGGTCACCATCCGTACCCGGATGACCTACGCGGACGCTGAGAACCGAACGCACCGTGGCCGTCCTCATCTGCCGCGTACAGCGTGCGTTCATGCCGGTCTTGAGGTGTCAGCGGATTGACGCGCGGTTGCTAAAAGCCTTTGTGGAGCGTGTCAGGCGGGCTCAGGTCGATCGGGTTGGGGCCGGTCAGCACGCCACCCTCTACGGGTAGGGTGTGTCCGGTGATCCATGCGGCGTCGTCGGAGCCGAGGAACGCGACCGCTGCCGCGATGTCCTCTGGCTCGCCGACGCGGCCGAGCGGGTACATCGGCTTGAGCTTCTCCAGCGCGTCCGACTGGGAGTCCCAGTTCGGTGTCCGGACGGTGCCGGGGGCGACTACGTTGAAGCGCACGCCGAGCGGACCGTACCGGGCGGCGTAGTTCTGCGACATCGCGATCTGGCCGGCTTTCGCCGCGGCGTACTCCACGTTACCGAAGGCCGCGATGCCGTTTACCGAGCTGATCGTGACTACGTTGCCGCGAGTCCTCACCAGGTGCGGGATAGCCGCCTGAATGCAACGGGCGGCGCCGACGAGGGTGAAGTCGAGCTGACGGTGCCAATCCTCGGCTGAGGTGTCCTCGGGCATCGAGGTGACGATGCAGCCGCCCGCGTTGTTCACCACCAGATCGAGCCGGCCAAACCGCCCGACCGCCGCGGCGACCGCGGCGTCGACGTCGGCGCGTGAGGTGACATCGACCTTGACCCCGAGCGCGCGCTCCGCGCCGATCTCCTCAGCCAGCGCCACGGCCGCGTCCTCCCGCAGGTCAGTGACGACCACCGCACCGCCCTCGGCGGCGACCCGCCGTACGACGGCCTGCCCGATGCCCTGTGCCGCCGCCGTGACGAGCGCGACCTTGCCCTCGAATCGCCGCATCACCACTCCTCCAGAATCTTTGCCGCCATTCTCCCCGCGATCCAGCCTCGGCTTGGCGGCACCGAGACCGCGGCAGAGCACAGTCAAACTACCGTCCGCGATCGTCCCGTCCACCACACCCAGGCCCCACCGTCGTGAGCAGCCGATCGGTGAACACCATCGCCGCAGCATCCGCTCATGCCACATACCGCTCGTCACTCGTTGTCATGTCGATCAGTTCTGCTGCTTCCGGTCATGCCGATGTCAGTGCACCCGATCTTGCCTGTGAGCGGACACGTTGAGTGCGGGTGTTGATGCTCCGCCGTCCACGGGCGCGCCCCCGACGGGGCGTATCGAGCCGGTAGGGTCGCGGCGTGACGACGAGCGCCGGTTCCGAGGCTGGCCCTCCGCCGGAGCGGCGGTGGACGTGGGAGCATCCGGTCGGCCCGCGCTGGCTGCTTCTCGGCGATGTCGGCTTTGAGCGCTCCTACGAGGTCGACATCCCGCTGACACTGTGTGCGGAGATCGAAGGACTGTTCGTCGACCTGCCGCCCCGGCCGCGGGAGCGGTTCACGCTCGTCGGCTGCGCTCCGGACGGCGCGCTGGCCGGCCTGCTCGACCGGCTGCCCGCCGAGGCGCTCGGCACCGAACGGGCCTGGCTGGGTGACCTCTCGATAACGGCGCCTCCGCCACCGCCCGGCACGCCACCGTCCTGGTGGGGCGAGGACCTCGGCGACATCGTCGTGCTCGCGCAACGGCCAAACCGTACGATGCCGCAAACCGTGGACATCGATCTCGACGGGTTCGTCCTCGCCCACCAGTCCGGCGCGCCGGACCAACCGGCCGGCACCACGTACGACCTCGACGGCCGGTTCGTGACCGACATCGAAGGGTTCTACTGCGCGATCGGCGAGGCGATCAACGGCCCGGGCGGATACTTCGGCTGGAACCTCAACGCCCTCGACGACTGCCTCCGCGGAAGCTTCGGCGCACGACACCGTTCCGGCTGACGTGGCACGACTCGGCCGTCGCCCGCGAGCACCTCGTCGCCGGCTATGACCGGCTACGACCGGGGCCGGCGATCACCCTGGAGTATCTGCTCGGCATGTTCGCGCAACACCATGTCGAGATCGACCCGCGCTGAGCCACGAGCGGACACTGACTGCCACCACGCCACCCTGTCGAAAGTAGGTGGCCCTCCACCAATGCTCCACGATCGAATGCTCACTCATGCCGCGAGGCGCGCGCAACGCAGCGTGACGAGCCGGGCCAACGCTCGGGCACCCACAACTGGCACCCCTCTGTGTCAAGAGGCCGCCAGAGACGGTGTTCTAGAATGGGTTGTGGCGGGTCCGGGAAGTGGCTTGTCCGAAGTGCTGGCTGTCGGGATTGAGCTGGCCGCGCTGGATTGCAGAGTCGCTCCCGTCTGCCC
>NZ_JBEPDB010000124.1:0-17833 GCF_040300025.1 Dactylosporangium sp. NPDC000555
CCGCCGTGATCTGGCACAACTGGACCATCGGCGCCCCAGTCAAACGGTCCCTCATCGCCTACGACCACTGAATCTTCAAGGCATCAATCATCTAGTGGATTTTGCCGGCACCCGATAGCGTCATTGCTGTGGCGGGGGTTTTCCCCGCCATCCGAGGCCCGGACCGAGCGAACTCATGTGAAGCCACGGGGCCAAGCACCCGACCCCGTGCGGGCGTCGGAGGACGCGAGTGCGGGCGGCGAGGTGCCCGCCCCCGGAGATCCCGTGACCGTTCGCCGTAGTCCCTCAGCATCCTCCGCATCTTCCTCGGATCCGGCACCGGCGCCGGATGGGCGGCCCGTCAAGGCCGTGCGCCGCACCCGCAAGAAGGCCGAGGAGGCCCCCGTCCCCACCCGGCGCACCTTCGTGCTCGACACCTCCGTGCTGCTGTCCGATCCGGGCGCCTTCCTGCGCTTCCACGAGCACGACGTGGTGCTGCCCCTGGTCGTCATCTCTGAGTTGGAGGGCAAGCGGCACCACCCCGAGCTGGGCTACTTCGCGCGGCGCTCGCTGCGCTTCCTCGACGAGCTGCGGGCCAAGCACGGCCGGCTGGACGAGCCGCTGCCGCTGACCGACGCCGGGGGCACCCTGCGCGTCGAGCTCAACCACGCCGACCAGCGCGTGCTGCCGGCCGGGTTCCGGGCCGAGACCGACGACGCCCGCATCCTGGCCGTCGCGCTCGCGCTGCAGGCCGAGGGCAGGGACGTCCTGCTGGTCACGAAGGACATGCCGCTGCGGGTGAAGGCGGGCTCGGTCGGCCTGGCGGCCGACGAGTACCAGCCCGGGCCGGCCGCCGATCACAGCTGGACCGGCATGGTCGAGCTGGGCATCAGCGAGGAAGAGGTCAAGGGGTTGTACGCCGGGGAGGCCATCGACCTCGACGGCGCCGGAGACCTGCCAGTGCACACCGGCCTGGTGCTCACCTCACCCAACGGCTCGGCACTGGGGCGCGTCGGCGCCGACAAGTCGGTGCGGCTGGTGCGCGGCGACCGCGAGGCTTTCGGTGTCCGGGGGCGCTCGGCGGAGCAGCGTGTCGCGCTCGACCTGCTGCTGGACGACTCGGTCGGCATCGTGTCGCTCGGCGGGCGGGCCGGCACCGGCAAGTCGGCGCTCGCGCTCTGCGCCGGCCTCGAGGCGGTCATGGAGCGGCGCAAGCACAAGAAGGTCATCGTCTTCCGGCCGCTGTACGCGGTCGGCGGTCAGGAGCTGGGATACCTGCCCGGCAGCGAGGCCGAGAAGATGTCGCCGTGGGCGCAGGCCGTGTTCGACACGCTCGGCGCGCTCGTGCACGACAACGTGATGGAGGAGGTCGCGGCCCGGGGCATGCTCGAGGTGCTGCCGTTGACCCACATTCGCGGCCGCAGCCTGCACGACGCCTTCGTGATCGTCGACGAGGCGCAGTCGCTCGAGCGGGGTGTGCTGCTCACCGTGCTGTCCCGCATCGGCAGCAACTCGCGGGTGGTGCTCACCCACGATGTTGCGCAGCGTGACAACCTCCGGGTCGGGCGGCACGACGGTATTGCCGCGGTGATCGAGGCGCTGAAGGGCCATCCGCTCTTCGCGCATGTCACCCTCACCCGTTCGGAGCGATCTCCGATCGCGGAGGTCGTCACGGATCTGCTGGAAGACCTGCCGTTCGAGCGCTAGTAGCGGCCGGAGTTGAGCGAATGCGCCCGAATTGCGGCGTGATTAGAATCACAGAAGACAGCGTTTGGCTTCTCACCTGCGAATGCACTAGGCGAAGGTGGGTCTCGAGCGCGTGACGCCAGGCAAGTCGGCATCAGGCGCTCACGGTGCGTAAGGGTCCGGATGGGTCACAGCCCGTCCGGACCCGGTCCCGCAAAGGGCGGCACCGTGTCCCTGTCCCCGACGAATGGATGACTTCGTGATCCGGCTGTGGCGCCGGGTCGGCACCATCCGAGCCGTGCTCGGCCTCGTGATCATCGCGGGGCTGGTAGGTGGGCTCGTGATTGCCGGCTTGCAGACCCAGCACGACGCGTCCGCGAACCCGGTCAAGGTCGCTGACGCCGCATCCCCGCTCTCCTCCTCGTCCGCGACGCCGTCCGTGTCGCGCCCGCCGGTCAACGCCGACGAGGCAGACGCCCTGGCCAAGGCCAAGGATGCCGCCTCCGACGCCTCGGCGCAGGCCAAGGCGGCCGACGACGCCGCCCGCAAGAAGGCCGAGGAGGCGGCGAGCCGGTCGAACCAGCGCACGACCGCCGCGAGCCCGTCCGCGTCCGCGTCGACCAAACCGCCGACGAACTCGCCCCCCAAATATCCGGTCCCCAGCTCCTGTGACGCCTACTCGGGCAACAAGAAGATCGGCTGCGCGGTGCTCGTGGGCTACGGCTTCGGGCTCGACCAGATGCCGTGCCTCGAGAAGCTGTGGGACAAGGAAAGCCACTGGAACGCCAGCGCCTTGAACAAGAGCAGCGGCGCGTACGGCATTCCGCAGGCCCTGCCCGGCAACAAGATGGCCACCGTCGGCGCGGACTGGAAGACCAACCCCGAGACGCAGATCCGCTGGGGCCTGAACTACATCAAGGGCCGGTACAGCACGCCCTGCGGCGCCTGGTCGCACAGCCAGTCGAAGGGCTGGTACTGACCCGCGCTCCCCAGGTAACGAAATAGTCCGCGCCGGCGCGTCACAAACTTTCTGTGGCGGCGCCGGCGCGGAACTGTTACCACAGTGACGTGGCGATCGATCCTGGCGGGCAGTCCGACCCGACGCGCTTCGGCACCGAGGCCTTCTACGCCTCCATCGGGCGCGCGTTCGTGGCGATGTGCGCGTTCGTCCCGGTCCTGTTCCTCATCGAGTTCCTCGACACGCGGTTCGGGCACCGGCTCGACCAGGCGGGCGGCATCCGCCCGCGCCACCTCGACGGTCTCGACGGCATCGTCTTCGCGCCGTTTCTGCACGTGGGTTACGACCACGTGCTGTCCAACAGCGTCCCGCTGATCGTGCTGGGCACCTTCGTGCTGGCCGCGGGGAGTGCCCGGTTCTGGCTCACCACCGTCTTCATCGCCGTCGTCGCGGGCGTCGGGGTGTGGTTCCTGGGCTCACCCAACACGGTCGTGGTGGGTGCCAGCGGGGTGATATTCGGGTACCTCGGCGTCATCCTCATGCGCGGCATCGTCGAGCGCAGCTGGTGGCACATCGCGGTCGGCCTGCTGGTCGGGCTGCTCTACGGCTGGCAGCTCATCGCCATGTTCCCGGGCGACCCGGGCGTCTCCTGGCAGGGTCACCTGTGCGGGTTCATCGCCGGGCTCGTCGCCGCGATCCTGTTCCGCCGGCGCCGCCCGAAACCGGTCGAACACGTCGACACACTGGCCCTCGGGCCGGACGTGTCGTAGCGTCTGCCGCATGCGGGAAGTTGACCTCGCCATCGTGGGCGCGGGACCGTCGGGGCTGTTCGCGGCCTATTACGCGGGATTTCGTGGATTGTCCACTGCCGTCATCGACGCGCTGCCCGAGCCGGGCGGCCAGGTCACGGCGATGTACCCGGAGAAGATGATCTTCGACGTCGCCGGCTTCCCCGGCATCCGCGGCCGTGACCTGGTCGCCAACCTCGTCGAGCAGGCCGCGCAGTTCAACCCCGGGTATCACCTCGGGGTGCGCGCCGAGGGGCTGTCCTATGTGGATGAGCGGCCCGTGCTCACACTGTCCGACGGAACGTCGCTGCGCTGCGGGGCGGTGCTCATCACCGGCGGCCTGGGCAGCTTCACCGCCCGCCCGCTGCCCGCCGCCGATGGCTTCGACGGCGAGGGGATCGTCTTCTTCGTACCCCACCTGGCGGATCTGGCCGGGCACGACGTCGTCATCGTCGGCGGCGGCGACTCCGCCTTCGACTGGGCGCTGGCGCTGCAGCCGATCGCGAAGTCGGTGACGCTGGTGCACCGCCGCGACAAGTTCCGCGCGCACGCCTCCACCGTCGCCCGGGTGCAGGCGCTGCCGGTCGAGATCGTGGTCAACGCGGAGGTCACCAAGCTGCACGGCGACGGGCGGGTCTCGGCGGTCGAGGTGGTGGCCCGCGGCGGCGAGGCGCGCACCCTCCCGGCGGACACGGTCGTGGCCGCGCTCGGCTTCACCGCCGATCTCGGCCCGCTCGCCGACTGGGGCCTGGAGCTCGACAAGCGCCACATCCGCGTCGACTCCACGACGGCCACCAACCTGCCGAGGGTCTTCGCCGCCGGGGACATCAGCGAGTACAGCGGGAAGGTCCGTCTCATCGCGGTCGGCTTCGGCGAGGCGGCCACCGCCGTCAACAACGCCGCCGTGATCATCGACCCTGCGGCCCACCTCTTCCCGGGACACTCCAGCGACAACGGCTGAACCGGACCGCAACTCCTCAACCACCGGGGCGCACCGCCGATGTGAGTAGGCGTGGTGGGCGTCCGTCTGCAGGTCCTCGGCGTGGTGCTGCTGGGCATGCTGGTGTCCGGCGGCGCCGGCCTGCTCATGCACCGCGTGGAGCGCGACGGCGCCGCCCAGGCCCTCGACCGGCGCACCGCCGCCGCGCAGGACGCGGTCGCCTCCGCCGCGCAGCGGTACGTCGACTCCCTGCGGCTCGTCGCGGGCGCACTGGAGGCCCTGCCGGCGCTGGACGCCGCCTCCTTCACCACCGCGACCCAGCCGCTGGGGCAGCTGTGGCTGCCGGGCGCGGTGTCCGTCGACTACGTCGTGCCGGTGCCCGACGCCGGCGTCGCCGACGCCCAGGCCGCCTGGCGGACCCGCGGGCTGCCGGGCCTCATCCTGACCGCCGCGCCCGGGACCGGCGAGCACTACTTCGCCGTGATCTCGCGCGGCTTGGCCACCGCGGCCACCGGACCACCCTCCGTCCCCGGCCCTGGCCCCGGGTCCGGGCGCGACCTCGCGGCCGTACCGCAGGCCGCGGCCGCGGTCGAGCGCACCCGGACGACCGGCCTGCCGGCGGCGTCCGAGCCATACGTCCAGCTGCGCGACGCGGCGAGCGCGGCCGACCCGCAGCCGCAGACCGTCGCGCTGGTCCAGCGGGTGGTCGAGCGCGGCACCGGCGCGCTGCGGGGATATCTGCAGCTGACCGTGCGGGTGCAGGACCTCTTCGGCGACACCATGCGGCAGCCGGCCCGGGAACTGCTCGACGTCAGCCTGGCCGCCTTCGCCGGCACCGAGCTGCGTACCATCGCCGCCATCCACCACGGCGACCCTCGCGGCGCCGGCCTGCGCCGCAACGTCGACGTGCGGGTCGCCGACCGGCAGTGGCAGCTGCGGGTCGCCGCCGACGGCAGGGCCCTGGCCGGCGCCGGCGGCCACCTCGACGAGGGCATGTTCTTCGGCGGCGCGGCGCTGACGCTGGTGACCGCGCTGCTGGTGTACACCCTGGCGACCTCCCGCCGGCGGGCCGAGGAGCGGGTCCGGGAGGCGACCGCCGACCTGCGGATCGCCGGGGCGAACGCCCGGGCGCAGGCCGCGCTGCTCGGCGCGGTGATGGACACGATCGCCGACGGCGTCGCGGTCATCGACGGGCGCGACCGGGCGGTGTGGCTCAACCCGACCGCCCGGGCGATTCTCGGGCCGGACGCCGCCGAACGCCCCGTCTCGGAGTGGCCCGAGCTGCTGGACATGCGCGAGGCGGACGGCGTCACCCCGTATCGGTCCCGTCACGGCGGGTCGGGCCCGGAGACGCAGGTCGAGTGCCTCATGGCCGGTCGGCGGGTGGAGGTACGGCTGCGGGCCCTGACGCGGGATGGCGAACCGCCCGGCGCCGTGGCGGTGCTGCGCGACATCACCGAGCGGCACGCCGCCGACGAGCAGCTGCGCTCGTCGGAGGAGCTGCTGCAGCTGCTGCTGGACGGTGCGCGGGACTATGCGATCTACATGCTCGACCCCGAGGGGTGCGTGGTGAGCTGGTCGGGCAATGCCAAGCGGATCAAGGGGTACCGCAGCGAAGAGATCATCGGCGAGTCCTACGCGAGGTTCTTCACGCCCGAGGACCGGGCCGGGGGCCTGCCGGGGCGGATCCTGCGGCAGGCGGCCGAGGCCGGACCGGTCGAGATCGACGGGCCCCGCGTACGCAAGGACGGCACCCGGTTCTGGGCTCACGGGCTGCTCACCGCCGTGCGCCACCCCGACGGCTCGGTGCGCGGGTTCGTCAAGGTGAGCCAGGACGTGACCGCCCGCAAGAAGGCCGAGCTGGTCATCGAGCGGCTCAACGCCGACCTCGAGCGGCGAGTCGCCGAGCGCACCGCCGACCTGCGCGAGGCCAACGCCGAGCTGGAGTCGTTCTCGTACAGCGTCTCGCACGACCTGCGGGCCCCGCTGCGCGCGGTCGACGGCTTCGCCAAGATGCTCGCCCTCGACTACGGCGACGCGCTGGACGACCGGGGCCGCCGGTACGTCGGGCGGATCCGCGCCGGTGCGCAGCAGATGGGCGAGCTCATCGACGGGCTGCTGGCGTTCTCCCGGCTGCAGCGGCAGGAGATGGCCAGCCGGCGGGTCGAGTTCGACCAGCTCGTCGCCGAGGTGTGGGAGGAGCTCGCCGTCGAGCTCGGCGACCGGCGGATCGAGCTGCTCGTCGGCGAGCTTCCGGACGCGCTCGGCGACCCGCGGCTGGTCCGGCACGTGGTGGCCAACCTGCTGGGCAACGCGGTCAAGTACACCCGCGACGCGACGCCGGCCCGCATCGAGGTCGGCCATCGGGTCACCGCGGGCGGCGAGGCCACGTACTTCGTGCGGGACAACGGCGCCGGGTTCGACATGCGCTACGCGGACAAGCTGTTCAAGGTGTTCCAGCGCCTGCACCGCGCCGAGGAGTACGAGGGCACCGGGATCGGCCTCGCGCTCGCCCACCGGATCGTGCATCGCCACGGCGGGCAGATCTGGGCCGACGCGACGCCGGGGGAGGGCGCCACCTTCCTCTTCACCCTGCCGGCGTACGTGCCCGAGCTGGAGGCGGTCCGATGAACCGGGTGTTGCTGGTCGAGGACAACCCCGACGACCTGGAGCTGGCGCGGCTCGCGTTCGCGCGCGGGACCTTCACCAGCGCCGTCGACGTCGCCCGGGACGGTGCCGAGGCGCTCGACTACCTGCTCACACCCCGGGCCGAACCGCCGCAGGTGGTCCTGCTGGACATCAAGCTGCCGCTGGTCGACGGCATCGACGTGCTGCGCCGGGTGAAGGCCGAGCCACGCACCCGGCACATTCCCGTCGTCATGCTCACCTCGTCGGCACAGGACCGCGACCTGCACGCCTGCTATGAGCTGGGCGCCAACAGCTACATCGTCAAACCCGTCGACATGGAGCAGTTCATGGCCGCCGTCAACAACATCGGCGTGTACTGGCTGGACCTCAACCTCACCGACGCCTCCTCACGATGACCGCATCCATGAAGATCCTGCTGCTCGAGGACAACCCCGACGACGCCGAGATGCTCGTCTTCGAGCTGCGCCGTGCCGGCTTCGCGCCCGCCTGCCACCGGGTCGACGCCCGGGAGGAGTTCCGCGCCGCGCTGGCCGCCGCCGACGGCCCGCCCGACATCATCCTCGCGGACTACTCCCTGCCGCAGTTCAACGCGCTCGAGGCGCTCGAGATGCTGCGCGCCACCGGCTGCGAGATCCCGGTCATCGTGGTCAGCGGCGCGCTGAGCGAGGAGGCGTGCGTCGACGCGCTGCGCCACGGGGCCGTGGACTACCTGCTCAAGGACCGGCTCTCGCGGCTCGGCTCAGCGGTCGGACACGCGCTGTCGCAGCGGCGCCTGCTGGCCGACCGGCGCCGGGCCGAGCTCACCTTCCGGGCGGCGTTCGACCACGCGCCGGTCGGCATGGCGGTCACCGACCTCGCCGGCCGGGTGCTGGAGGTCAACCAGGAGCTGTCCCGGATGACCGGCCTGGGGCCCGCCGACTTCCTGCCGGACACGATCTGCGAGGACGACCGGCCGCTGTTCGAGGAGCGGCTCAAGCGGCTCGTCGCCGGCGACACCGACAAGGTGACCAAGGAGCTGCGGCTGTGCCGCGCGGACGGCTCGCTGGTGTGGGGGCAGTACTCCGCCTCACTGATCGGCGGCGGGGCGTCCAGCGTCGTGCACCAGATCGCCGATGTCACCGACCGCCGCCGCGCCGAGGAGGCCCTGCAGCGGCAGGCCGAGAAGCTCGCCCGCACCAACAGCGACCTGCAGGAGCTCGACCGCCTCAAGAGCGAGTTCGTCGCCACCGTCTCGCATGAGCTGCGCACGCCGTTGACGAGCATCCGGGGGTACACCGAAATCCTGGCCGACAGCGACGCGACCGCGCTCGGCCCCAGCGAGCGCAAGATCGTCGCCATCATCGACCGTAACGGCCGGCGGCTGCTGGACCTCATCGAGGACCTGCTCACGTTCTCCCGCATCGAGTCGGGCACGCTCACGCTCAGCCTCGGGCCGGTAGGCATCCGGCAGCTGGTCGACGCCGCCTGCGAGGCGATCCGCCCCGCCGTCGAGGCGGCCGGGGTGCGGCTGACGCTCGACGTGGACGAGCACATCCCGGTCGTACAGGGCGACGGGGAGCAGCTCGAGCGGGTGGTGCTCAACCTGCTCGACAACGCCGTCAAGTTCTCCGAGCCGGCCGGCACGGTCACCGTCACCGGCCGTGAGCGCGACGGCGAGGTCGTGGTCTGGGTCCGCGACACCGGCGTCGGGATCCCCGACAACGAGCAGGGCATGATCTTCAACCGCTTCTTCCGCACCGCGGACGCGCAGAAGCGGGCGATCAAGGGCAGCGGGCTGGGCCTGGCGATCTCGAAGGCGATCGTCGAGGCGCACGGCGGCTGGATCGCCCTCGAGTCGATCGAGGGCACCGGCACCACCGTGGGCTTCGGCCTGCCGACGCCGTGAGTGGCCCGGCTACGGTCCGGCCTACGGCCTGAGGCTCTCCGCCAGCTGCTCCAGCTGGCTCTGCTTCGCCTGGCCCACGACGATCACCGTGCGGCCGCCGCCGGTCTGCACGATCGCGCGCTCGCCCGGACGCCCCTGCGACAGGCGCTGCCACTGCCGGCCGGCGATCGTGACCTCGCCGTCGTCGCGGGCGTCCCTGCCGACGATCGCCGGCACGACCTCGGCCGCCGGCTTGGCGGTCTCCACGAGCTGCAGGGCGCCGTCATCCGGTGCGGTCATCCCGAGCCGGAGGACGCCGTCGGTGTGCGTCGCCGAGACGACCCGCCAGCCGCTCGGCAGCCCCTCCGGCTTGAGCAGCTCGAACTGCCCCGCGCGCTGGACCGAGCCGTAGACCTCGGTCGTGTCGACCATGGGTGGCGTCTCGTTTCCGAGGAAGCGGTAGAGCCCGACGAGAAGGAACACCGGCACGATCAGGACCAGCATGGACAGCGCCATGTCCCGCGGGCGGCGGGCCTTGGTCTCGCGGGTCTGCTGTGTCGGAGTCACCACGGCTCCATCTTGACAGGCGATGCGGACCGCTGGCCTGTCAGGATTGCTTGACGGGGTTTTCTGTTACCGAACACACCCACGCAACGACGCGCGAGGAGTGCACGAATGAATCGTGAGATGGACCGGAACCTGGCCCTCGACCTCGTACGGGTCACCGAGGCCGCGGCGATGGCCGCCGGCCGCTGGGTCGGCCGGGGCGACAAGAACGGCGGCGACGGCGCGGCCGTCGACGCCATGCGTCTACTGATCAACTCGCTGCCCATGCGCGGCACGGTGGTGATCGGCGAAGGCGAGAAGGACAACGCGCCGATGCTCTACAACGGCGAGAGCGTCGGCGACGGCACCGGCCCCGAGGTCGACGTGGCGGTCGACCCGGTCGACGGCACCACCCTCATGAGCAAGGGCATGCCAAACGCCCTCGCCGTGCTCGCGGTGGCCGAGCGGGGTGCGATGTTCGACCCCTCCGCGGTGTTCTACATGGAGAAGCTGGCCGTCGGCCCGGACTGCGCCGACGTGGTGGACATCGAGGCCGGGGTCGAGGAGAACCTGCGCCGGATCGCCAAGGTGAAGCGCTCCAGCGTCTCCGAGCTCACCGTCTGCATCCTGGACCGGCCCCGCCACCAGGAGCTCGTCCAGCAGGTCCGGCACACTGGCGCGCGGATCCGCTTCATCTCCGACGGCGACATCGCGGGGGCGATCAGCGCGGCCCGGGAGGTGAGCGAGACCGACGTGCTCATGGGCATCGGCGGCACCCCGGAGGGCATCGTCGCCGCTGTGGCGCTCAAGTGCATGGGCGGGGCGATCCAGGCGAAGCTGTGGCCGCGCGACGACGCGGAGCGGGAGAAGGCGATCGCCGCGGGTCACGACCTCTCGCGCGTGCTGCACACCGACGACCTGGTCAGCGGGGACAACATGTTCTTCTGCGCGACGGGCGTGACCAGCGGCGACCTGCTCAAGGGCGTGCGGTACCGCTCAGGCGGCGCCTACACCCAGTCGATCGTGATGCGGTCGCGCTCGGGAACGATCCGCTGGATCGACTCGTTCCACCGCCTGGAGAAGCTGCGCGCGTACTCGCTCGTCGACTTCTCCTGACCGAGTCCATTCGGCCGTCGAATACTCTGTCGGGCTTTTCGCCCGGCAGAGTATTCAGGCACTTCGCACCGTCTCGCGGATGGCCTCGTCCAGCGGCGTCGCGGTCAGGCCGAACTCCGCGGTCACCCGTGAGGAGTCCATGACGAACGGCCGCGCGTGCTGGTACCGGATCTCCAGGAACTCCTTGGCCATCTTGTCGAACAGCGCCGCGCCCCGCACCGCCACCTGCGGATAGGCGCGCAGCCGCGGCGCGGGCAGCCCGGCGAGCTCGGCCGCCCGGGTGAGCAGCCGCCGCGCGGTCATCGGCGCCGGCGACGGCGTGTGCCAGGCCCGGCCCCAGGCGCGCTCGTGCTTCGCCAGCTCGACGAGCGTGCGGGCGGCGTCGGCCGTGTACGTGTAGGTGTGCGGCACGTCAAGCGGCGCCGGCAGCCAGGCGGTCCGGCCCTCGCGCATGGCCGGCAGGGCCTGCGAGATCAGGGAGTACCGCGGCCCGATCCAGTCCGAGGAGCGCACCTCGAACGCGCGGACCCGCGAGGCGAGCGCGTCCTGCCACATCTTCGCCCGCACCCGCCCCTTGACGGTGGTCGCGGCCAGCGGCATGTCCTCGGTCATCGGCTGGGTGACCGGCCCGTACCCGTACAGGTTCCCGGTGATCGCCAGCACCGCGTCGTTGGCCTCCGCGGCCCGCAGCAGCGCGTCGGCGATGGGCGGCCAGTCGGTCGGCCAGGCGTGGTACTGCGGGTTGGCGCAGTTGTAGATCACGCTCGCGCCCTCCGCGATCCGCAGCAGCTCGGCCGCGTCGCCGGCGTCCGCCGCGACCCGGCTGACCAGCGGATGCTCCGGCCCGCCACCGCTGCGCGTGACGACGCGCACCTCCTCGCCGGCCTCCGCGACGCGCAGCGCGATGGCGGTACCGACCGATCCGGACCCGACGACGACCTGCATGACAGCCCCCTACTGCTCTAGTTGGAGAGCGTTGCTCTCGATTCAGAGCGTAGGACGCCGCCGTGGTGCTTTGCAAGAGCATTGCTCTCGAATTGGAGCGCATGTGATGATGGCCGCATGAAGGCGAACTCGATCAGGGCCCGCGTCCGGGCGGAGATGACCGACGAGATCAAGGAGATCGCCCGCCGCCACCTGGCCACCGACGGCGCGAACCTCTCGCTGCGCGCCGTGGCCCGGGACCTGGGCGTGGTGAGCTCGGCGATCTACCGGTACTTCGCCAGCCGCGACGAACTGCTCACCGCCCTGATCCTGGACGCGTACAACGCGCTGGGCGGCTCCGCCGAAGAAGCCGAGGCAGCGGTACCGCGGGACGCCTACACCGACCGCTGGCTCGCGGTAGCCGGCGCGATACGCGACTGGGCCGTGGCGCGGCCGCACGAATACGCGCTCATCTACGGCAGTCCGGTCCCGGGCTACCACGCCCCCGAGGACACGGTCGCCGCCGCCACCCGAGCGGTCCGCCTGCTCGGCGGCATCCTGCAGGACGCGGCCGTCGCCGGCGTGCTGGCCCCGAACGACGATCCACCGCTACCTGCGGCCTCGGCCGCGGACGTGGCCCGGGTCGGCGCGCTGATCGCCCCGGACGTGCCACCCACCACGTTGGCGCGCGGCCTGTCCGCCTGGGTGGCCCTGTTCGGCCAGGTGAGCTTCGAGCTCTTCGGCCAGCTGCGCAACACGATCAACCACCGCGACGAGTTCTTCGCCCACCAGATGCGCGCCCAGGCCCGCTACATAGGCCTGCCCGCCTGACCCCCTCCGCCAGGCCCGAAGCGGACACGGTCGTGCCCAGCACGGCCGCCCGTCGGCTGCTGTCTGACGCGGTGCGGCGGCCGTTCGCGGCCGGACCATCGCGGTCGGCCGGTTGACGGCGGTGCGAGCGACGGGTGGTCAGGACTCGGACGGCGTGAGCCGGGCGCGGGCCGCGTCGAGCCAGCGCTGGCAGATCGTCGCCAGCTCCTCGCCGCGCTCCCACAGGGCCAGCGACTCCTCCAGCGTCGAGCCGCCCGACTCCAGGCGCTCGACGACGCCGGCGAGCTCGGCTCGGGCCTGCTCATACGACAACGACGGCCCTGTCTCGCCCGAGCCCGGCCCGGCCATCTTCGGCTCGCTCACGTGGTTGACCCCTCTCCGAAAGACTCGCTCATCCTTCCACGGTCGCGGCCAGCGACCCCTCGGCCAGCCTGATGCGCAACCGCTCCTTGGCGGACACCTCGCCGGGCGCGCGCACCACGGCACCGTCCTCGCGCTGGACGATCGCATAGCCCCGCTGCAGGGTGGCCGATGGCGAGAGCGTGCGCAGCCGGGCGAGCGTGTGCTCGAGCTCGGTGCCGGCCCGGTCGAGGCGGTGCGCGAGGTTGCGCGTGGCCCGGTCACGCAGCGCGGCGACGTCGGCGGCGCGCACGTCGACCATGGTCAGCGGGCGGGCGATCGACGGGCGGGAGCGCAGCGCGTCGAGCCGGTGCTGCTCCCGGTCGAGCAGGCCGCGCAGCGACCGGTCGAGCCGCTGCTTGGCCTGGCCGATCAGGCGCAGCTCCTCGCCGAGGTCGGGCACGATGCGCTTGGCGGCGTCGGTCGGGGTGGAGGCGCGCACGTCGGCGACGTAGTCCACGAGCGGCACGTCGGTCTCGTGCCCGACCGCGGAGACGACCGGCGTGCGGCAGGCGAACACCGCCCGGCACAGGGCCTCGTCGGAGAAGGGCAGCAGGTCTTCGGTCGAGCCGCCGCCGCGCGCCAGCACGATGACGTCGACCGTCTCGTCGCGGTCGAGCACGGCGAGCGCGTCGATGATCTGCGGTACCGCGGAAGGCCCCTGCACCGCCACGTTGATCACCCGGAAGTCGACCGTCGGCCAGCGTCGCCGCGCGTTGGTGAGCACATCGCGCTCGGCGGCGCTGGCCCGGCCGGTGATCAGCCCGATGCGCCGCGGCAGGAACGGCAGGCGCCGCTTGCGCTCCCGGGCGAAGAGCCCCTCGGCGGCCAGCAGCTTCTTGAGCTGCTCCAGCCGCGCCAGCAACTCGCCGAGGCCGACCTGGCGGATCTCGTCGGCGCGCAGGCTCAGGGTGCCGCGCGCGGCGTAGAACTCCGGCCGCGCGTGCACGACGATCCGCGCACCGTCGTTGAGGCCGGGCGCACCGAGGTCGACCACGTCGCGGTTGGTGGTCACGGTCAGGCTCAGGTCGGCCGACGTGTCGCGCAGGGTGAGGAACACGGTGTTGGTGCCGGGCCGCCGGGTGATCTGCGCGACCTGTCCGTCCACCCAGATCCAGCCGAGCCGGCCGATCCAATGGCCGATCTTCTGGCTGACGACCCGGACCGGCCACGGCTGCTCACTCGTCGAGGCCGTCTCAGTCATGCCGTCCACCCTAAACACTGGGTACGACAGAAATGTCAGCCACGCAGGTACGCCAGCACGGCGCGCACCCGCCGGTGCACGTCGTCGTCGGGCGGCAGGTCGAGCTTGGCGAGCAGTCCGTTGATGTGCTTGGCCACGGCGGCCTCGCTCACCACCAGCACGCGGGCGATCGCCGCGTTGGAGTGCCCCTCGGCCATGAGCGCCAGCACCTCGCGCTCCCGCGGCGTGAGCCGGGCCAGCGGGTCGCGCCGCCGGCCGAGCAGCTGCGCCACCACCTCGGGGTCGACGACCGTGTGCCCGACCGCGACCCGCGCGACCGCGTCGGCGAAGTCGGCCACGTCGCCGATGCGGTCCTTGAGCAGGTACCCGACCCCGGCGCGCCGCCCCGACTCGAGCAGCTCGGCGGCGTACGTCTGCTCGATGTACTGGCTGAGCACCAGCACCGGCAGCGCCGGGTCCTCGGCCCGCAGCGCGATCGCGGCCTGCAGGCCCTCGTCGCTGAACCCCGGCGGCATCCGCACGTCGGTCACCACCAGGTCGGGGCTGTGCTCCCGCACGGCGTCGACCAGCTCCGGCGCGCTGCCGACGGCCGCGACGACCTCGTGCCCGAAGCGCCGCAGCAGCTCGGCGATGCCCTCGCGGATGAGCACGCCGTCCTCGGCGATCACGACGCGCAAACAGGCCCCAACCAGAACGTCACGACTCGCACGGCAGCTCCACGTGTACCACCGTAGGCCCTCCGAGCGGGCTGGCCAGCGACACTGTCCCGCCCGCCGCCGCCACCCGGTCGGCGAGCCCCGACAGGCCGCTGCCGCGCGCCGGGTCGGCCCCGCCCCGGCCGTCGTCGCGCACCTGCACGGTGAGCCGCCCGCCGGCCGCCGACGCCACCACCCGCGCCCGGGTCGCGCCGCTGTGCTTGGCCACGTTCGCCAGCGCCTCGACGACCACGAAGTACGCGCACGCCTCGACCGCGCCGGGCAGCCGTCGCGGCAGTGCCGCCTCGACGTCCACCAGCAGCGGGGCCCGGTCGGCCACCTCGCGCAGGGCCGCGTGCAGACCGCGGTCGGCCAGGATCTTCGGGTGTACCCCGCGGATGAGTTCCCGCAGCTCCGCGAGCGCCTCCTTGGCCAGCTCGTGCGCCCGCGCGACCGGCTCGGCCGCCGGCGACGACCTGGGCAGCTCGAGGCGGGCCAGGCCGAGCTGCATGTTGAGCGCCAGGAGCCGCTGCTGCGCCCCGTCGTGCAGGTCGCGCTCGATGCGCCGCCGCTCCACCTCGAACGCGTCGACCAGCCGCGCCCGCGACCGCGCGACCTCGGTCAGCCGCGCGTCGGTCTCCATCCGCGGCCCGAGCACGGCCTGCGTGATCGCCGCGCGGGCGGCCGCCCAGGCGCTCATCGGGTAGAGCAGCACGACGCCGAGGGCCACGCCGAACACCGATCCCGCCAGCGTCAGCGACAGCGGGGTGTCGTGGATGTACAGCGGGCCGCACACCAGCACCGACACGCCCCACGCCCACACGGTCACGACCAGGCCGTCGAGCCAGCACAGCGCGGTGGTCATCAGCATCGTGTACCCCAGCTCGCGCCACGTCTCCGGCTCCCACAGCCGGGCCATGACCCAGCCGCGCAGCCCCGGCCGGCTGGGCGCCCGATGCGGGTCGCTGAGCCGGATGTCGTCGACGATGCGCAACCGGCGCCGCTCGATGCGGGCCACCACGATGCCGGACAGGGCCGCGGCCAGGAAGCCGGCCAGCCCGACCACCACGAGGCTCAGCGCCGCGCCCGCCAGCAACAGCCCGAGCAGCACCGTGCCCGTGGCGATGCCGAGCAGGCCGCCCGTGGCCAGATACGCCAGCGAGCGCCACGGCCACCACGAGGTCAGGAACCGCACCGGCGGCAGCCGCAGCGCGTCCATGACAGATCGGGGCCGCATGCGCCGACCGTACCGACGCCACCCGCCCCCGCGCGGTAGTGCTGGCGTTACCCGTCGACTGGCGCGTGTGCGGTCCGGGCGGCGGCTCGCTTGGCAGGGGTGGCGACGTCAGCACGTACGATGGCGGGGTGACTGCTTCAAAGCGCGTCCTGCTCGCCAAGCCCCGCGGCTACTGCGCCGGTGTGGACCGCGCGGTCCAGACCGTTGAGGAGGCGCTGAAGCTGTACGGTGCGCCGATCTACGTACGCAAGGAGATCGTCCACAACAAGCACGTGGTCAGCACCCTGCAGGCCAAGGGCGCGATCTTCGTCGAGGAGAACGACGATGTCCCCGAGGGCGCGATCGTGGTCTTCTCGGCCCACGGCGTCGCGCCGGAGGTCCACGAGCAGGCCGAGGCCCGCTCCCTGCGCGCCATCGACGCCACGTGCCCGCTGGTCACGAAGGTCCACCAGGAGGCCCGCCGCTTCGCCGCCGACGACTACGACATCCTGCTGATCGGCCACGAGGGCCACGAGGAGGTCATCGGCACCACGGGCGAGGCGCCCGCGCACATCCAGCTGGTCGACGGCCCGGACGGCGCCGACAAGGTCACGGTCCGTGACCCGTCGAAGGTGGTCTGGCTGTCGCAGACCACGCTCTCGGTCGACGAGACCCTGGAGACGGTGGCCCGCCTCAAGAAGCGCCTGCCGCTGCTCATGTCCCCGCCGAGCGACGACATCTGCTACGCCACGTCCAACCGCCAGGACGCCGTCAAGGCGATGGCCCCCAACTGCGACATCGTCCTGGTCGTCGGCTCGCAGAACTCGTCAAACTCGCAGCGCCTGCGCGAGGTGGCGGTCGACGCCGGCGCGCGGGCCGCCTACCTGATCGACTACGCGAGCGAGATCCAAGACGAGTGGCTGGCCGGCGCCACGACGGTCGGCGTGACCTCCGGAGCCTCCGTGCCCGAGGAGCTCGTCATGGACGTCCTGGACTTCCTGGCCGCCCGCGACTTCACCGACGTGGCCGAGATCACGACGGCGCAGGAGAAGCTGGTCTTCTCGCTGCCCCAGGAGCTCAAGCGCGACATGAAGGCCAAGGCCGCCGCCCGGGCAGTCGAGGTCGCGAAGACCCTGAACTGACCGAGCCGCTCGCCGGGCCCCGACCCTTCACGCGCCGCGCCTTCCCGCGGATCAGCGCGCGGTGGCGATCACGCTGACCGGCGGGTCACCATACCGGTACAGCGTGTCGACCACGATCCGAAGCCCCGGATTGGCCCGCACCCGGTCGTAGCTGCGATCCTTGATCCGGTCCCGATCGAAGTCGATGCGCTCCGGGCTGCCCGGCTCGTATCGCACCCAGGTCTCCTCCCCGATCATCGGCCCCGCGGTGCCCCGCAGCTTGACCTTGATCGAGGCCTCGAACGCCGCCGTGCCGTCGGGATAGACCCGGACGCGCACGGTGTACCGCGCGGCGCGCGTGTGCCCGTGGTCATCGACGTTTTGCAGACCGAAATCGACGTGCACGATCTCCCCACGAGCGGTGACCGCATTGGCGCCGGGTCTCCGGCCAAGTCCGAACATGCGCGTGACGCTAGATCCCGCGCCGCCCTCATTCGATCGCGTCCCCGACACACCCGAGTACGCCGGCCGACACAACCACCGCCTTGCTCGCTTTGCCCCGACATTTCCCGCCGCCGTCCCACACCCCAGCGTCGGCCCCTCTGCCGCGGACGCTGCCTCAATCCTGCGGACGGCCACGCGTTCTCACCCGGGGCGGCGCGGCGATGACCCGATCACACCAACCGTGGCCGTCCCGCGGCGGGCACATACGTTGCCGTGTCCGTTCCCGCCCGGCCCAGTTGCCCAGCCCCGGTCCGCCGTGCCGGCCCGGTGCGGGATTACCAGGCTGGCCGCTTCGCCCGGTCTGGCTCGGCCCCGCGCCGGGCGCTTCGCCCGGTCTGGCTCGGCCCCGCGCCGGGCGCTTCGCCCGGTCTGGCTCGGCCCCGCGCCGGCCGCTTCGCCCGGTCTGGCTCGGC
>NZ_JBEPDB010000125.1:0-17706 GCF_040300025.1 Dactylosporangium sp. NPDC000555
GTGAGCAGGGCGAGGCGGCGCCGGTCGGCCTGGTCGATGAACGCGCTGCCGGCCAGGGCGACCACGACGATCGGGGCGGCGACGGCCAGCCCGACGAGCCCGACCATGGCCGGGCTGCGGGTGCGGTCCCAGACGTAGTAGGTGACCGCGAACGCGCCGAACTGGCCGCCGATCCCGGACGCGGTCGAGCCGAGCCACAGCCGCCGGAAGGGCGGGTGCTCGCGCAGCGGGCGGACATCGACGAGGGCACCGAGCGGCGTCAGGGGCACCGTGCCCACGCTAGAGCGGCTGGGTGTCGACGTCACTCGATTTATCAGGGTATCGGGCGGCGGGAGGCGGTGACCCAGGTCGGGCGCCGATCAGGCGATGTCAAATGGCCGACTTGCCGATCATGAAACCGATGGGCAACAGGTACAAAGGCTGGAACGCCGGTTGCTGCGAAGAGGAGTCTGCTGCCCATGGCTGGCATGGTGCCGTTCACCAACAACTACTCGGACCACTCCACACGCGAGGGGTACCAGTTCGAGTTCAACTGCATGCGGTGCGGAAACGGGTACTCCTCCAGCTTCCAGCACTCGGTCACCGGCTTCGGCGGGCGTCTGCTGCGCATGGGCGGCGACCTGCTCGGCGGCGAGGTCGGCGCGAAGGCCTCCCAGATCGGCTGGGACGCCCAGTGGATGCGCGACGGCGTGCGTGACTCGACCCGCGACAAGGCCCTCGCCAAGGCCGCCGCCGAGATGCAGTCGCATTTCACCCAGTGCCATCGCTGCGGGCAGTGGGTCTGCCAGCAGGTGTGCTGGAACCACGAGCGCGGCCTGTGTACCAGCTGCGCGCCGCGGCTCGACCAGGAGATCGCCGGCATGCAGGCGGCCGCCCAGGTCAACCAGCTGCACGAAAAGATCCAGGAGGTCGACTGGACACGGAACGTCAACTACCGCGACCAGGGTGTGGGCCGGTGCCCCTCGTGCATGGGCGAGACCGGCGGCGGCAAGTTCTGCCAGCACTGCGGCACCCCGCTCGCGGCCGCCCCGGCGCAGCAGAAGCGGTTCTGCGGCAACTGCGGCACACCGTCCACGCCCGGTGCGATGTTCTGCGCCGAGTGCGGCACGTCGACGGCCTGACGTGCGGTTCCGCCTCATCGCCGACGGCGGTGCCCTGCTCGACGAGGGCGACGGCACCGCCGAGATGGCCGGCGGCGCGCTGGTCGTGACGCCCGCGTCGGGCGCGGTCCTGCGCGTCGCCCCCGCGGACATCGTCGAGATCGATGAGCCGCAGCCGTACACGGTGGGGCTCGCCCTCAGCGACGGTGCCCGGCTGGAGCTCAGCCGGCTCGGCGTCATGCGCACCCAGCTGCTCGCCGAGCTGGCCGAGGCGCGCGTCGCCGACACCGAGCGGGTGCTGCTGCTCGACGGCGTCGGCACCCCCGAGGCGTTCCCGGGCGCGGCGGACGGCTCCCCGGCGGAGCTGCGACTCTACGACGACGCCCTGGTCATCGTGCCGACCGGCGGGCTCGCCGACAAGATCCCGTACGCGTTCGTCCGGGGCGTGACGACCGACGCCTCCGGGTACACCCTCGGCCTCGACATCGCCGGTCGCCCGCCGGTCGCGATCGGGCGCCTGGCCCGGCGTACCGGAGAATTCTCGGAACTGCTGCGGACCCGGGTCGGCGCCGCGTCGGGCCGCACCGCCCACTTCCTGGCCGCGCTCCTGCCGGGCCTCGGCCCGGTCGCGCTGCGGTCGGTCGCGGCGCTGCTGCGCGACGGCCTCGCCGCCGCCCGCACCGACCTGGAGGCGGTCGAGCCGACCGTCTTCCCGGCCCTGCTGGACGCCGCCTGCCGGCCGGGCACCGCCGCCGGCGCGCGTCACCTCCTCACGCTCGGCACGACGTGGCTGGGCTTCAAACAGACCGCTTCGGTACAGCGGGAGGGCTCCGGCGCGAGCCCGTGGCGCGACTCCGCCCGCCCGCCGGTGCTCGACCACGACGGCCGCGCGGGCTCCTTCGCCGCCGGCCTGCCGGGCATGTTCGCCGCCGGCATGATGTCCGCCGGGCCGACGCTGGGCCACGGCTTCGACGGCCCGTTCGCCGCCTACGGCCCGGCCCTCGCCTACGGCATGCTGGGCACGACGGGCGGCCTGCAGAGCACGCAGGCGGCCGGCCCGCACCTGCCGCGCGCGGTCTTCCCCCACGAGCGCGTGACGCCGGCCTCCACCGACCACGACGCGCTCACCGACGCCGAGACCCCCGCGGTGCTGGCGTTCCTGCTGTGCCTGACCCCGGGTGGGCACCTGGTGTACGAGGTGCTCAACGCCCCCGGCCACGACACCTACGTGTTCACCTGCCGCGACACCGACCAGGCCGCACAGCTCAACCGCGCGCTGGACCTGCTGGGCTTCCGCGTCGAGGGCATTTCCTCCGACACGTCCTCGGCCGGGTCGCGGTACCGCAAGGCCGCCCAGCGCCTGCCCGCCCTGCGCATCCTGCGCGAACGCTTCGCGGGCCGGGTCGTGCACACCGACGGCTGGGCCGAGCGGCTCGCCACCCTGACCGCCGGGAGCTGACTCGCCCCGACCGGCTGGGCCGCGGCGTCAGCGCAGCTCGTTGGACAGGACCCGGCGCAGCGCGTCGACGACCTGGTCGGGGGCGAACCGTCGCAGGGCGGCCGCCTCCGCCTGGCGCAGCGTCGCGCCGAGCCGCGCGTGCGGCGACTCGCGCACGACGGCGACGAGCCAGGCCTCCAGCAGCGTCGGGTCGTCCGGCAGCTCGAGGTCGGCGTCGCGGGGCGCGGGCGGCGGCGCCTCGCCGGTCGGCAGCGGCGCACCGGCCGACGCGTACGCCGCCGGCGGCACGCCGACCCGATACGGATGCACGCACGTCGGGGTGCCGGTGGCGGCGCTGACACGGTAGCCGCGGCCGGAGTCGTACGGGTGCTCGTTGCCGGGCCGCTCGGCGACGTCGAAGGCGCCGAGCGCCAGTGCCTGAGCCGGGCAGGCGACGCACGTCGCGTCCCTGATGTCCGCGGCGCTCGGCAGTCCCACCCTTCGCAGGGTACCGCTCATTGTTCCCTTGCCATGGGTGCGGGCCTGGGGGTGGCGGCCCGCCGCGCGGAGGTGCGGCGGGCCGCCGTTGGGGGAACGGGTCACTCGGCCGGACCCCGTTCGCCCGCTTTTCAGCGGGCACCGTCAGGCTATGCAGCCGAATCCGTTGGTACGGACCGAATGCGGCCTCATCCCAGGATGATCATTCTGCTGCGCAAAACGGTCCGGCATACTTCATCCGTGGTGTTGTCACGGCGCTGGTCGGTCTTTCTCGTTGCGGTGGGCGTGTGGAGCTGGGTCATCTGGCCCAGGTTCCTGCTCGCCATCTGGCGCGACGACCGGGCCTGGAGCGCCTCCGGCGCGCCCACCGGCTTCTTCTGGATCCACGCGGTGCTCATCGCCGTGTCGCTCGCCATCGGCACCGCCGTCGCCGTCCTCGGCATCCGCGGGTGGCGCGCCCGCCGGTAGGCCTCATCGCCCCTTGCCGCGGCCGTGGCGGTCGCCGCGACCACCGCCGAAATCGGAGCGCGGCGGCCGGCCAGGCGGCGGTATGCTGGCCCGGCCGGTCGCGGGACTGTCCGCGCGACTTCCGGAACCCGCCTCTGAAGCGACGCTTCGCAGCTCGCGCGTCTGATTCCCCGACCGGCGCCCAGAATCCGCCAAGGGGAGGCCATGGTGCTGCCGGTGCTGCCCGAGCTGGCCGAGCTGACGGCGTGCGAGGACGTCGTCATGTTCGTCAACGCCGCCGTCACCGCCACCGGGCAGCGCGAGTTCCACGCCGACGCGACCGAGCAGCGACTGTCGCTGGCCTTCCTGCACGAGTATGCGCTGACCAACTACCGCGAGATCTACGCCGCGACGCTCGCGCTGGACATCAACGACCACAACGCGGCGACCATGGTGCTCAACCTGCTGCGCACGGCGCAGGCGGTGCCGCTGCCGCAGCGGAAGCTGGAGGGGCGCCTCATCGCCGCGAGGCTCTCCGCGCTCCCGCCGCAGCGGGTGTACCGCGTGCTGCGCGCCCTGCGGGCCGAGGGCATCAACAACCGGCGCACCCGCGCGATCGTGCGGGACTGGGTCGCGGCCCGGCCCGACGTCGCGTTCGACGCCGTCAAGTATCGCCGCGGCCTTGCCGTCGCGGCCGGGCACGCGCACCTGCGGCTGCCCGGCGAGGTCGGCACGATGCTGTTCGACTGGCGGCGGCCGAAGCGCTACGACACGCCGATCTTGGAGTCCTGGCGGCGCGCGCACTACGAGAAGGACGCGCTGTTCGACCTGCCGTACACCGTCGCGGAGGGCCTCGCGTCCACCCGCCGGCGCGACATCGACCGCGCCGAGTTCCTGCGCGCCATCGCACCGCGGCTGACCGAGCTGGAGCGGCTGCGGCTGCAGCGCGCCGGGCACGGCCACGTCGAGGCGGCCCTGGACCGCCAGCCGCTGACCCGGCTGGCGCTGTACGCGTTGTCGCTGCCCCGGCCCGAGCGGGCCCGCCGCCGCGAGGAGCTCACCGCCGCGCTGCGCGCCGCCGCCCGCCGGGCCGCGGGGCGCGGCGCCGGCACGTGGGGCGACGTCGTCGCGGTGCTCGACGACAGCTACTCGTCGTCGGGCTCGGCCGTGAAGCGCCGCCGGCCGCTCGCCGTCGCGCTCGCCACGCACTATCTGCTGGAGGCGCTCGCCGGGCGGTACCGCCCGACCTGGCTCAACCACTCGGGCGATCCGCTGCTGGTGCACCCGCTCGGCGCGACGCCGCTGGGGGAGCGCCTGCTCGACGCGCTCGCGCTGCGCCCGCAGCGGCTCGTCGTGGTCTCCGACGGGTGGGACAACGCCCCGCCCGGCCAGGCCGCCGAGGTGCTGCGGGTGTGGCGGCAGCGGCTCGACCCGGACGGCCGGACGTCGATCGTGCACCTCAACCCGGTGTACGACGGCGCCGCCTTCGACGTGCGCCGGCTCTCGCCGCACGTGGCGAGCGTCGGCGTGCGCGACGCCGAGGACGCGGCGGCGCTGGTCGAGCTGGCCCGGTTCGCCACCGGCACGGCCACCTTCGCCGAGCTGCGCGCCCACCTGGACGAACGAGTGGAAGGGTTCCTGCGGTGATCCGGGAGCTGCCCGGCCTGCCTGGCCTGCGCACCGGTCCCGCGCAGACGTGGGGCGCGGCCCGGCTCGTGCCGCTGCTGCGCGACGAGCCGATCGCGGACCTGCGGCTGCACGCGCGCCTGCACGACGAGCACGATCTGTCGATTGTGGAGCTCACGCCGCGCGAGGCGTACGTCGCCTACGTGCCGCACGCGTTCGTCGCGACGTGGACGGCCGACGGCTCGCCCGCGGCGGCGTACGGCACCCAGCTGATCGACCCGCGCGAGCCCGGGGAGCGCTGCCTGCCCCGCGTCGCCGGGCTGCGCTTCCGCCGCCGCATGGCCCGCCGCGAGGACCGCCACCGGCTGCGGTTCCTGCCGCTGCACCTGGCCCTGGAGGGCTTCCTCGGCCTGCAGTTCGACGGCCCGCCGATCGCCTGGCAGGAGTGGACCCGCGAGGCGGTCACGCGCGGGCTGTCGCCGCGCGTCGAGGAGGCCTACCGCGGCGCCGACGTGCGCGGCCTCGACGACGCGCTGCGGGTCTTCGAGATCCATCCGGGCCAGTGCGGCCTCGTGCTGTACCTGGCCGACGCCCTCGCGGGCGTGTTCGTCGTGCCGCACCCCGACGACTACCGCGCCCTGCACCCGACGCTGCTGCGCGACTACTACGGCGAGCTGCTGTACCACTACACGCAGCTCTACCCGGCCGTGCCCGAATTCCATCAGCCCCTCGACGCGTCACGCGTGCACTCGATCGAGGACCTGCGCGGCGAGCTCGCCAGGGTGCGGGCCGAGTGGGCATCGTTCCACAACGACGTCATGTTCACCGTGCGTTCGATGCGAACCCGCCCGGTGTACCGCACGGGCCGCTTCACCCTCGCCCGGTTCCTGCCGCCGTTCGACCCCGCCGCCGACAACCACATCGGCGAGACCATCACCGACGAGGCGGGCAACGTGGCGTATCTCAAGACGTTCCGGCTGTCGGCGGCCCAGACCAGGCGCGGGCACCTGCTGTCGCGGCTGGCCGAGCACGAATGGGACCTCGACGCGGCGGCGGCGGCGCTCGGCACCGACCGGCAGGGGCTCGTGCTGCGATTGGACCGGGCCGGCTTCGGCCACCTGCTGCGCCCGGACATCATCGACGCCTGCCGCGCCGCGGCCCGCCGCTCGCAGCGCGCGGATCGGCTTCCCCAGCGCTGATCGCCGTCGCGCCGCGGCCGCGGCGGTTCGCGGACCTCGGGTATGACGCCGACCGTGGATGCGGCCGGCGCCATATCGCCGTGGTGTGCCCGTTCCCCGTGGCTATCGGGGGCGGTCACCTGGCTGCCGGTGAGCTTGTGCGATCGCATGCTTCGCTTCCGGTACCACCAGTTTCGCCAGCCCGTTCGGGCCCCGTCGCGATTTCCGGCGAAGCCACCCGATCGATGCGGTGTTCGGCCGCGCCCGCACCCTGAGGGGCCGAGACCCCGACGGAGGCGTCAGCGCAACGGCGGCAGCCGCTGCGGATGGTGCAGTACCTCGGCGAACAGGTCGCCGCGCGCGGCGAGCCGGGCGCCGATGGTCCGGATCGTGAACCCGTCCGGCCGCAGGCCCGGATCGTCGAGCTCGTCCCAGCCGATCGGCGCCGACACGGGCGCGCCCGGCGCCGCCCGCGGGCTGTACGGCGCGACGAGCGTCCGGTTCACCGCGTTCTGCGTGAAGTCCAGCCGCGCGAGGCCGCCGCGCCCGGCCCGCTCCCACGCCCAGCTCACCAGGTCGGGCACGACCGAGCCGACGGACCGCGACAGCGCCTCGACCCACGCACGCGTCTCGGCGAACCCCGGCCCGGCCTCGACCGGTACCCAGATCTGGATCCCGCGCCGCCCCGTGACCTTCGCCCGGGCGACGACCCCGAGGTGCTCGAACGCGGTCCGGTGCAGCCGTGCGAGCACGAGCAGGTCCTCCCAGCGCGTATCCGGCCCCGGGTCGAGGTCGACGAGCGCGTACGTCGGCCGGTCGGGCCGGTCCGTCGGCGACGTCCACGGGTGCCACTCCAGGCCGCCGAAGTTCACCGCCCAGACCAGCGCCGCGGCCTCGGAGGCGACCAGGTACTCGGTGCCCGATCCCGGCTCCCGCCAGCGCGGCAGCCACTCGGGCGCGTGCCCCGGCAGCGCCTTCTGCCAGAACCCCTTCGAGCCCGGGCCGCCCGGGAAGCGGTGGAGGTTGAGCGCGCGCCCGGCGAGATAGGGCAGCACGGTCGGCGCGATCTGCGCGGTGTACCGCAGGATCTCCCGCTTCGTCACCGCGGCGGCACCGTCGCGCCCCGCGAACAGCACCTTGTTCAGGTTCGTGACGCGCAGGTCCCGCCCGAAGACGTGCCACGTCCCCGACTCCCCGAGCGCCTCCAGCCGGGCGAGCTCGTCGTCCGCCGGTCCGCTCGCCTTGAGCCGCACCGCCGCCCGGGCCGCCGGCAGGTCCGAGCGCCACATCAGCTCCGGGTCGGCCCTCACCTCGTCGCTGGACCGTCCACTGAGGACCGACAACGGCAGCGCGGCCGCGTCCCACCCGGCCACGGCGTGCTCGTCGCGCTTGTGCAGGAGCAGCCATTCGTCGGCTCGGGTGCGCACGATGACGAACCGGCCGCGCAGCTTCTGTCCGTGCAGCTCGAAGTGCAACTCCCCGGCGGCGATCTCGGCCGCCGGGTCGGGGCCCTTATACGGCACCCAGGTCCCCGCGTCCCACACGATCACGTCGCCGCCGCCGTAGGTCCCGGCCGGGATGACCCCCTCGAAGTCGACGTACTCCATCGGGTGGTCCTCGACGTGGAAGGCCGCCCGGCGCACCTTCGGGTCGAGCGAGGGCCCCTTCGGCACCGCCCAGCTGACGAGCACGCCGTCCAGCTCGAGCCGGAAGTCGTAGTGCACGCGCCTGGCCCGGTGCAGCTGCACGACGAACCGCCGCGTGGGCTGTTCCGGGCGCGAGTCGGGCACGCTTCGAGTGTCGCGTCTTCGAGCCCGTCGCGCCGCTTCTGGACACATACCGTGCGAACAATTCATATTATATCGGACAACCGGCGGTCGGTGACGCCTTCGGGCCGACCCGACGGCAACCGCTATCTCCGTTCGCGCGAATCGCCCGCGGGGTGGTTTCACGGGCCAGGCCCGGTCGGCTTGACGCTCGAGCCGGCCTTCCGCGCAGCCCCGGTCGCGTCGCGATCGAGCCGTGTCGCCGGCGCGGTCGAACCAGGTCGCCGCTGTGGTCGAGCGGGTCGCAGCCGTGGGGTCGCAGTCGTGGGGGAGGCGGGTCTCGGGCGTGGTCGAGCCGGGTCCGCGGTCGTGGTCGAGCGGGTCGCAGCCGTGGGGGGTCACAGTCATGGGGGGAGGCAGGTCGCGGGCGCGTCGAGGCGCGTCGTGGCCGCGATCGGGTGAAGTCGCAGCCGTGGTGGGGCCCGGTCCCGGACGCGATCGAACCAGGCTGCGTCCGGGCCAGGGCGCAGCCGTGGTCGGGCGAGGCCGTGGTCGGGCGAGGCCGGGTCAGGCCGTGGTCGGGTCAGGCCGTGGTCGGGTCAGGCCGTGGTCGGGCGAGGCCGGGTCAGGCCGTGGTCGGGTCAGGCCGTGGTCGGGCGCGGTCGTGGTCGGGTCAGGCCGGGGTGGTGCGGCGGGCGGCCGTCTCGGCGCGGACCGGGCTCGCACGGCTGCTGCGGATCAGGGCCCGCAGCGCCACGGCGGCGGTCGGGGACAGGTCGGTGCCGGCGAGGTCGTCGGCCAGGATGCCCGAGTCGTCCAGGTCGTAGCGGCCCGCCAGGATCGAGATCTCGACGTGCGGCGCCGCGCCCGTCACGTCGGAGATCGTGCCGTGCCAGTGTGGGTGCAGGCGACCCGTGAACTCCACCGCGGCCTCCTCCGCCAGGGCGCGGCGTGCGGTCTCCTCCACTCCGGCGCCGGGAGGGACCCGGGCGGCGGGCAGGGCCCACTGGCCGGGCTCGAACCGGGCCGTGGGGGAGCGGCGGCGCAGCAGGACCGCGCCGGCCGGGTCGACCAGCAGGGCCAGGGCCAGGCGTGCCGGGGGCACGGCCGGGTCGGGCGACGGAAGGCGGCCCAGGCCGGTCAGGACGCGGTGGCGCAGCAGGGCGTGCTGGCCGCGGCAGCGGGCCGGCGGGCCGTCGGGGGGCGGGACCGGCTCGCCGCCCACGACCAGCTCGCCGGGGCGGAACTGGTCGCGGGTCAGGTCGAGCTCGGTGCCGTCGGGCAGACGGTTCCAATAGTGGTGGCCCGCGGGCTCCCCGCCGGCGGTGACCCGGCCGCGGAGCAGGTCGCCGCCCATGATTTCCCGCACGACCAGCGCGGTGGGGCCGCACTGGCCCCGGGACGGGTTGCCGGGGTGCCAGTCGGCGAGGTCGGACGGGTCGCACGTGTCGGGACCCCAGGAGCGCAGCAGGAGGGGGAACAACATGGGCGTATCATGCCGTAGGGGTACGACAAAAATGGATCAGCCCTGGTCGTGCCAGTGGCGGAACAAGGCGAGCTTCTGCCGGGCCCGGGCATCGACGGCGGAGCCCAGTCCGTTGGTCTCGGTGAAGAACGCTATCGCGGCGGTGAGGTCGCCGCACTCCTCGATGAGAGGTTGGCGCAGGTCGGAGCGATCGTAGTAAAGGTCTCGGCCGGAGACGCCGACGATCTTGCCCAGGACCTGGATCAGCTCGCCGGCCTCCTCGGCCAGCTTCGCCAGGCCGGGCCAGACATCGGAGCCGATCTCGTAGGGGCCGGCCGGGTTGAACTGTTGATCTTCCACTCGCGCAAGGTTCATCAAACCTCGGACGGCATGAGGACCCACAGGATCGGGTACACCAGGATCTGGCTGCCGGGGATGAGCAGCAGCACGAGCACGAACAGCAGCCGCGCCACCCACGGGTCGAGGCCGAAGCGCTGCCCCAGCCCGGCGCACACGCCGCCCAGGACCCGCCCGTGCACCGGCCGGACCAGACCCTGCCGGCGCATCGAGCTGTGCACGGTGTCCATGGTCTTCTCCTTCGGTCGAGGGAAGTGGTTCCTCTCAAGCATCCGCAGAACCGGACCCCAGCCGCATCAGGGGACGGCCCTGGCCCGCCCCTGAGATGGGGCCCTGGGCGCGAACCGCTCGACGATGCCGAGGCTGAAGCGCTCGTGGCGCAGCGGCGAGAACCCAAGCTCCAGCGCCCACAGGTACGGCCGGCGCCGGAAGTGCTCGCCCTGCAGCGGGACCGTGACCGCGTCGGCCAGCGCCTGCAGGGCGCGCACCGGCAGTACCGTCGAGGTCACATGGTCGGCGAGCAGCAGCAGGCCGCCGGGGCGCACGACCCTGGCCATCTCGGCGAACGCCGCCCGCCCGTCGGGGATCGCGCACAGCCCGAACGTGCACAGCACCGTGTCGAACGACGCGTCGGGCAGGTCCAGGGCCTGCGCGTCGCCGAGGCGCAGGTCGGCGTCGAGGCCCAGCCCGGCGGCCCGGCGGCGG
The DNA here is from genome assembly GCF_040300025.1 of Dactylosporangium sp. NPDC000555. Classification (NCBI taxonomy): domain Bacteria; kingdom Bacillati; phylum Actinomycetota; class Actinomycetes; order Micromonosporales; family Micromonosporaceae; genus Dactylosporangium; species Dactylosporangium sp. NPDC000555. Next base: position 10,581 of record NZ_JBEPDB010000125.1, read on the forward strand.
GCCAGGTCCAGCATGGCCGGGCTCCACTCCACGCCGGTGAGCCGCACGCCGGGCGGGTAGTGCGGCAGGTTGAGGCCGGTGCCCAGGGCGACCTCGAGCGTGTCCCCGGTGGCCTGCGAGACCAGCCACGGGCGGGTGTCGCGGAAGTACCGCTGCTCGATGAGGCCCATTCGCCGGTCGTAGTCGGTCGCGTGGCGGTCCCAGAACCGGCGCAGCCGCGACTGTCGCCGGTCCGGAGGCTGGTTGACGGACATCGAACCAGGATATTGGCCTCGGGCCCATCGCGCTCGTGCATGCGGGTTGCGACCGGCGGTCCGGCGCACGCGGTCACAGTCGATGCCAATCCCTGACAGAAACCCGGCACCGGCGACGATTACGCTCCGGCGATCCCTCGGCTACCATGGGCGTCTTCCGGCGATGGGCGGGGCGGGCCGCCACTGTCGGGGGAGGCCCTGGTGGGTGAGACTGCAACGCTGCGGCGCGCGGATCTGCGCCGCGTCTTCGACGCGCCGCCCGGGCGCTCGGAGGCCGTCGGGATCGAGGTCGAGGTCGGCCTGGTCTGCCGCGAGGACCGGCGCAACGCGTCGTATCCGCAGGCGCTGGCGCTGCTGGACGGGCTGGTCCGCGGCCGCGGCGCGAGCCCCCTGCTCGACGGCGCCTACACCATCGGCGCCGCGATGCCCGGCGGCGGCACGTTCACGCTGGAGACCGGGGGAGCGCTGGAGTACTCCTCCGCGGCGTTCCCCACCGTCGCCGAGGCGGTCGCCGACGTGCGCGACAACCTGGTCGCGGCGGCCGGCATCGGCGTCGGGCACGGCCTCGCGCTGATCACCGGCGGGATCGTGCCGTTCGCGGCGGCCGACGGCATCGCGTGGAACCCGAAGCCGCGGGTGCGCGTGATGCGCGAGTACTTCCGCGAGCTCGGCCCCGACGGCGGCCACGCCGACGAGGTCATGGGCCTGATCCTGTCGGCGCAGACGTCGCTGGACTACGTCTCGCACGAGGACCTCATGGACAAGCTGCGGCTGCTGGTGCGGGCCGCGCCGATCGTCGCCGCCCTGTTCGTCGACTCGCCGGTGGCGGGCGGCACCGACACGGGCGCGCTGTCGCGGCGGATGCAGTACTGGCGCCGCTTCGACCCGCGCCGCTGCGGCGTGCTCGGCGTGGCGCTCGAGGCCGGCGCCGGCGTCGACGAGCTCGTCGAGTGGGCCCTTCGCCTGCCGATGATCTACCGGCTGGTGGACGGCTCGCACGTGGCCGCGCCCGGCATCCCGTTCCGGCAGGCGATGCGGGACGGCTTCGGCGATGGCACCTACCCGACCGAGGCCGACTGGGAGCTGCACCTGAGCCAGGTCTGGCCGCACGTGCGGGTCCGGCGCACCCTGGAGACGCGCCTGTCCGACGCGCCGCCGTGGCCGTGGTTCGGCGCCGGCGCCGCGCTGTGGACCGGCCTGGCCTACGACCCGCGCGCCCGGTCGGCCGCCGGCGCGCTGCTGCGCGACCTGACCGCCGAGGAGCTCGACCGGGCCGCGGTCGACGTGGCCGTCAAGGGGCTCAGCGCCTCCGTGGGGCCGTACCTGGCCCAGGACCTGGCCCGGGAGCTGCTGCGGCTGGCGCGGCGCGGGCTGTCCGCCCGGGTCGCCGCCGGGCTGGAGCGGCCCGAGGCGCTGCCGCTGCTGGAGCCGCTCGAGGAGGTCTGCGAGACGATGCGCACGTTCGCCGACCGGACGCTGCAGGCCTGGCAGCGCGGGCCGGACGAGTTCCTGCGCGCCTTCAGCGTGCCCGGCGAGCCGGCCTGAATCGCCGGCATGCGTCAGCGGCCCGAGTCAGCTGCCCAGCACCCGCAGCGTCACGGCCGCCAGGCCGGCGAGGATCTCGGTGAAGTGGTTGGAGTGCAGGCCCGCCGAGCGGACCGCGACGTCGTGGGCGCGGCCGCCGGCGGTCAGCGCGCCGCCGTCGTGGTACGACTCGTAGGGCGCGTCGCGCACCTGCACGATCGCGAACGCGAACAGGTTCTCGTGCCGCTCCTGCGCGCCGGCGCGGGTGTGCTCCCAGCGGTACCGCTCCCGCATCGCCTCGAACGCGGTCCCCTCGCCGCCGTGCGCCTGCGGATGCACCGACGCGTAGGTCTCGTTGGCGAAGCGGACGGTCCAGCCCGAGGCCTGGTGCTCGGCCGTCTTCGCCGCGATCATCGCCTGGATCTGCCGGATCTGCTCCTCCGGCATGCCCTGGGCCCGCATCCGGGCGATCCGGGCCGCGTTCTGCCCGGCCACGATCTCGCCGGGCTCCAGGCCGGGTGCGCCGACGCCGCCGTCGCGCAGCCGCTTGCGGATGGCGTTGCCGATGAAGCCGGTCGCCTCCGGGCCGAGCAGGTCGAGGGGCCTGATCTCCGCGACCGGGTGGCGCAGGTACGCGCCAAGCAGGTCCAGCGGCACGGCGGCCAGCCCCTGCGGGTGCCCCACGGGCACCGGCGGCATCGCGAACAGGTCGGGTGGCCCGCCGGGATCGGCGGGCTGGTGCCGGAAGCGTCCGAACATATGCCCATGATGGCGCCCCGACCGGGCCGCGCACCTCGACTGACGCACGCCTGACAGGATGAGCCCCATGGACGCCGACCCGCTCCGCTCAGCCATCGAGCAGGCGCCCTGCATCCTGATCGCCTGCGAGGGCCCTGACCTGCGCATCATCGGCCTCAACGAGGCGTCGCGGGCGCTGTTCCCGGGCCGGGACCTGCTCGGGCTGCCGCTGCGTGAGGCGTTGGCCGACCTGGCCGGGCAGCAGTGGATCGACCTGTACGAGCAGGTGTACCGCACCGGCGAGCCCGTCGCCGGCCAGCAGTGGCGCGCCCACCTCACGCTGCCCGACGGCTCGGTCCGGGAGCTCTTCGCCGACTTCGGCATCACGCCCTGGCGTCACCCGGACGGCCGGATCCGCGGCGTCATCGGCGGCGGCACCGACGTCACCGAGATCGTCCAGGCCCGGTTGTCCGCCGAGCGGCACGCCGCTGAACTGCAGCGGCAGTACCGGCAAGCCCGCGACGTCGTCGACGCGCTGCAGCAGGCGCTGCTGCCGCGCGGCCTGCCGCTGCTGCCGGGCGTCCGGGTCGCCGCCAGCTACCTGCTCGCCGGTGCCTGCGCGGCCGCGGGTGGCGACTGGTTCGATGCGGTACCGCGGCCCGGCGGCGCCGTCGCGCTCGTCGTCGGCGACGTGGTGGGCCACGGCGTCACCGCCTCGGGCGTCATGGGTCAACTCCGCGCCGTGCTGCAGGACCGCCTCGACGACGGCGACCCGCCCGGCGCCGCCCTGGCCGCCGCCGACCGCCTCGCCCGGCGGGTGCCGGCCGCCCGCGCCGCCACCGTCTGCGTCGCCGTGCTCGACCCCGCCTCCGGTGCTCTGGAGTACTGCACGGCGGGCCACCCGGTGCCGCTGGTCGTCTCCGCCGCCGGCGCCGCCCGTTTCCTGCCCGCCTCGGGCGCCGCCCCGCTGGGCACCGGCGGCGACTTCCCCGTCGCCACCGCCCGGCTCGACCCCGGCGACCTGCTGCTGCTCTACAGCGACGGCATCATCGAGCGCCCCGGTCGCGGCGCCGCCGCGGCGGCCGAGGAGCTCGCCCGCGTCGCCTCCGACGCCGTCGCCGGCCGCGCGCTGCACGCCCCCGAGGCCTCCGCGGCCGAGCGGGCCTGCACCCAGACCGTCGAGCTGCTCGTGCGGGCGACCGGCCACCGCGACGACATCACGCTCCTCGCCGCGCAGTTGGTCGCCGCGCCGGAGCCGCTGCACACCGAGGTACCGGCCGACCTGACCCGCCTCGGCGTGCTGCGCAAGACGCTCGCCGCCTGGCTTGAGGCGCTCGGCGTCACCGGCGAGGACGCGTTCGCGCTGCAGCACGCGATCGGCGAGATCGTCACCAACGCGGTGGAGCACGCCCCCGGCGGCGAGTCGGTCGAGGTGCGGGCGCGGCTCACCGACGCCGGCGCGGTCGAGGTCGTCGTCGCCGGGCGAGGCCTCTGGCGGGAGCCGGAGCGGGTCTCCGAGCGCGGCCGCGGCCTGGCCCTGTCCACCCAGCTCGTCGACGAGCTCACGCTGGAGCGTTCCGCCGGCGGTACCGTGGCCACCCTGCGCCTTCGCGTCACCCGCCCCGCCGCGCTGCTCAACGGCGCGGCCCCCGTCCCGACGCCGCAACCGGCCGCCGGACTGTCCGTCGTGGACACGGCCGGCGGCACGGCCGTCCTCGTCGCCGGCCCCGTCGACGCCGGCGGCGCCGACCGGCTGCAGCACGAGCTGCTCTACCGCTCCCGCGGCGGCACCGTCGCGCTCACCGTCGACCTCGCCGGCGTCACCCACCTGGCCAGCGCCGGCGTCGCCGCCCTGCACGCGGTCGCCGCCCGGCACCGCGCGCACGGCACGGCGCTGACCCTGCTCGCCCCGCCCGGCAGCCCCGCCCGGCACGTGCTGGCGCTCGTCGCCCTGCCGTACGCATGATCACTCCCGCCCTGCGCCGCAACGTCACCACCGTCTGGGCGGAGGCCGGCGAGCGCTGGCTCGACACGCTGCCGGCCACCCTCGCGGCGATCGCCGCCGACTGGTCCCTCACCGTCGGCGACCCCTTCGATCTCTCGTACCACTACGTCACCGCCGTCACCCTCGCCGGCGGCGGGCCCGCCGTCCTCAAGCTCGGCGTGCCGGGCGGCGGCTCGCTCGCCGAGGAGGCCCCCGCCCTGGCGGCCTTCGACGGCCGCGGCGCGGTGCGGCTCCTGCGCGCCGACCTGGACCGCGGCGCGCTGCTGCTGGAGCGCGCCCTGCCCGGCCACCGGGTCCGCGACCTGCCGGACGCCGAGGCCACATCGGCCGCGGTCGCCGTGATGCGGCTGCTGCACGTCCCCGCCGCAGTCGTGCTGCCCGACGCGCTGACCCAGGTCGGGGCCTTCGACGAGTACCTGGCCCGGTTCCCCGACGGCGGCCCGCTGCCCCGCTCGCACGTGTCGACGGCGGCGGGCCTGATGCGGGAACTGTGCGCCTCGGCTCCGTCCCGCGTCCTACTGCACGGCGACCTGCACCATGACAACGTCCTGCGCGCCACGCGTTCGCCGTGGCTGGCGATCGACCCGCACGGCCTGAGCGGCGACCCGTCGTACGATGCCGGCTCCTGGCTCTTCAATCCCGACCCCGACGACCGGGATCCGGCCCTGACCGCGCTGGTTCCGGGGCGGCTCGAGCAACTGGCCGACGAGCTCGGGCATCCCCTCGACCGGCTCGTGGCGTGGGGATTCGTCAAGGCGGTGATGTCGGACGTGTGGACCGCCGAGAACTGGACCCCGGGCGCGACATGGTCCCCGGCGAGCCGCGCCCTGGACGTGGCTGATCTCCTCCGCCCCGAGCTGTCCTGATGGTGCTCCAGGGGACCAGGATCGTCTTGCCGCGGAGGCGGCCGGCCTCGGCGTCGCGGTGCACGGCCGGCAGCTCGGCCAGCGGTCGTTCGGCCGCGATGTCGAGCCGGACTGTGCCGTCGTCGACGAGGCGGACGAGGGCGGCGAGGTCCCCGGGGTCGTTGCGCACCACGAACCGCACCGCCCTGATCGAGCGGCCCGGCGGCGGCTCGATCGGCGCGGTGACGGACACGATCGTGCCGGACGGGCGGACCAGCGGTACCAGATCCGCGGGCTCGTCGACCGGCACCAGGTTGATCACGACGTCGAACGTCCCGCCCGGCGCGCCTCGCGTGTAGTCGTGCACGGTGTGCGCGCCGAGCGCGCGCACGGTAGCGGCGCTACGCGCGCTGGCGGTGGCGGTCACACGACCCCCGGCGTACCGGGCCAGTTGCACCGCGTAACCGCCGATGCCGCCGCCGCCCCCGTTGACGAACACCTCGGCCCCGCTCGCGATCCGTGCGTGCTCGAACACGGCCTGCCACGCGGTGACCCCGGCGACGGGCAGCGCGGCGGCGTGCGCGAGCGGCACGTCACGCGGCGCGAGCACGAGCAGCGCGGGGTCGACGGCCACGAACTCCGCCGCCGCGCCCCCGTCCACGCGCCCCACGACCCGATCGCCGGCCGCGAACGGCCCGCCCGGCGTGACAACGGTTCCCGCGAGATCCCATCCCAGGGTGTACGGCAGGTCGAGCTCGAACATCCCGCGCAGCCATCCGTTGCGCAGCCCGATCTCGGACGGGTTGAACGACGTCCCGGCCACGCGGACGAGCACCTGCCCGTCACTGGGCGTAGGGATCGCCGCGTCGTCTTCGCGGACCACCGAGGCGTCACCGTACGTGTGTATGCGCATCGCTTTCACGCTTTCGAAGCTATGCGGCGCAACGGGTCCGGCCCATGCCCGCGCGTCCCGCGTTCATACGCGTACGTCTTCGGCCGGAATCACCGCGCCGCGGGCGCGCGTTGGTGACAGTTGGTGACACTGTCGCGGTCGGGAGTTTGGGGGGCGTGGGCGTGGACGTGCTCAGTGACGCGGTCGCGGTGATGCGCACCGGCCGCCCGGTGTCGGCCCGTCTGGCCTGGCGGGTGCCGTGGGGCCAGCGGTTCGCGACGGTGCCGGGTGCGGCCGGCGTCCAGGTGATCCTGCGCGGCTCCTGCTGGCTGGTGCCGGACGACCGGGCCCCGATCGCCCTGTCCGCCGGCGACGTGCTGTTGATGGCGCACGGCCGCGGGTACGCGCTGGCGGACTCACCCGCGACACCGTTGCAACCGTGCACCGCCGGGTCGCCCGAGCCGGCACGCCCGGTGCCGGGCGCGGAGGCGGGCGTGGTGCTGTGCGGGGCGTACGAGCTGGAGCCGAACCGCGCGCATCCGCTCCTGGACGAGCTGCCGGAGCTGGTACACCTTCGCGCCCCCACCGACCAGAGCCCGCAGCTGCGTGCCGTGGTCGAGCTGCTCGGGGCCGAGCTCGAGCGGCCCGGCGCCGGTGCCGGGGTGGGTGTGACGGCCCTGCTCGACCTGCTGTTCCTGCACGCACTGCGGGGGTGGTTCGACCGGGTCGCGTCGCTCGGTGGCGACCGGACGGCGGGTACGAACGAAGACGGGGCACGCGGGTGGGCGGGTGCCCTTCGCGACTCGGCCGAACTCGGCGCGGTACGCCCGCGGCTTCCGGTCAAGACCACGGCATGAATCGACCGCGC
>NZ_JBEPDB010000126.1:0-17366 GCF_040300025.1 Dactylosporangium sp. NPDC000555
CCGCTACGTGTCGTGCCTGCTGGCCATCGACCGCCGCACCCGACCTGCCCCGGACCACCTCGGCGAACGGGGCGTCGCCGTGGGCGAGCGCGCCGACGAGCTCGGCGCGCATCCTCGTCACCAGCTCGCGCATCGACGGCGCGCCGGTCAGGTCGGCGCGCAGCACGACGGTGTTGGCCAGGCAGCCGAACACGTCGGCGGTGCCGGCGCCGCCGCGGCCGGCGACCGCCAGGCCGATGCCGAACCGGTCCTGCCCGGCGTGCCCGCCGAGGGCGGCGGCGACGAGGGCGGCGAGGGCCATGAACGGGGTGGCGCCGGCGGTCCGCGCGAGCGCGGCGAGGCCGGCGGCGACGTCCCCGGAAAGCTCGTGGTGCACCTGCCCGGCGGGCCGCCGCGCGTTGCCCGCCGGTCGCCGCCGGTCGGCGGGCAGCCGCAGGTCGGGCAGGCCGTCGAGGCGCTCGCGCCACCAGTCCAGCTCGGCCTGGGCGGCGCCGGCCCACTGCCGCCGCTGCGCCGCGGCGACGTGCGCGACCGACCCGGCGGCGGGCAGCGGCGCGTCGGTGCCGTATGCCCGGGCCAGGTCACCGGCGAGCAGCTCCAGCGACCAGCCGTCGCAGATCGCGTGGTGGGCGACGAAGACGAGGCGGTGCCGGCCGGGCGCGACCCGCAGCAGGCAGGCCCGCCACGGCGGCGCGGCGGTGAGGTCGAACGGCTCCCGGACGAGCCGGGCCACGAGCGCGTCGGCGTCCTCGGCGGGCACGTCCTGGGCCGGCAGCGCGACCGGCGGCGTGTCGGCGGCGGGCAGCACGCGCTGCGCGGCGCCGTCGGGCGCGAAGCACGCCCGCAGCCCGGCGTGGCGGTCGACGACGTACCGCAGCGCTCGCTCCAGCCGGGCGGTGTCGAGCGGGCCGTCGAAGCGGACCTCGGCGGCGACGTGGTAGGCGGCGCTGTCCGGGTCGAGTGCGTGCAGCAGCCACATCCGCTCCTGCGCGAACGTCAGCGGGTGCTCCTCGGCGGCGTCGGTGCCGCCGTCCGGGCCGGCGCCGATCGCCTGGTCGACGAGCGCGGCGACCCCGGCGACCGTCGGCGCGTCGAACAGCCGGTCGAGGGCGATCCGGGCGCCGGTGCGCTCCTCCAGCCGCGCCACGAGCCGCATGGCGAGCAGCGAGTGCCCGCCCGCGGCGACGAAGTCGGTGTCCGGGTCGGGTTCGGTCGTGCCGAGCACCTCCGCCCACACCGCCGCGACGAGCCGCTCGGTCGGGGTCGCGGACCGCGCCGGGCCGGGCTCGGCCGCCGGTACGGGCACCGCGGCCAGGGCGGCCCGGTCGAGCTTGCCGTGCCGGTTGCGCGGCAGCCGGTCGAGGTGGATCCAGCGGGCGGGCACCATCGTCGCCGGCAGCCGCGCGGCGGCGTGCTCGCGCAGCCGCGCGTCGGTGGCGGTACCGGCCACGTAGGCGACGAGCAGGGCGTCGGGCTCGGCCGGCCGGTGCACGCCGACCGCCGCCTCCGCGACGCCCGGGTGCGCGCCGACGACGGCCTCGACCTCGTCGAGCTCGATGCGCACGCCGCGCACCTTCACCTGCCGGTCGGCGCGGCCGAGGTACAGCAGCGTGCCGTCGGGGCGGCGGCGGGCGAGGTCGCCGGTGCGGTACTCGCGCCCGCCACCGCCGGCCGGGTCGGGGACGAACAGCTCGGCCGTGGTCGCGGGGCGGCCGAGGTAGCCGCGGGCCAGCTGGGGGCCGCCGAGGTGCAGCTCGCCGACGACCCCGTCGGCGGCCGGTCGCCCGGCGGGGGTGCGCACGACCGCGGTGACCGCGGGCAGCCCGGCGCCGATGCTGACGAGCCGCCCGCCGGCCGGGTCGACCTCGCCGCCGGTGGCGTACGTGGTCGCCTCGGTCGGGCCGTAGAGGTTCACCACGCGCCGCACACCGCGCCGGTACAGCTCGGCGGCGTGCCGGGCGGGCAGCGGCTCCCCGGCGAGATTCACCGTGCCGGCACCGGCCGGCAGGCCGTCCAGCAGCAGCTGCGCGGCGATCGACGGCACCGTGTTGAGCAGCGACAGGTGCTCGCGGTCCGGCAGCCGCGGCAGGTCCAGCGCGTGGTCGGCGACGACGACGGTACCGCCGGCGGCGAGCGTGACGAGCAGCTCGAAGACGGACAGGTCGAAGCTCAGCGGGGTGCCGGCGAGCACCGCCCGCCACTCGTCGGCGCGGTACGCCCCGACGCCCCAGCCGGCGAACGCGGCGAGCCCGCGGTGGGTGAGCGCGACGCTCTTGGGCCGGCCTGTGGAGCCCGAGGTGAACAGCACGTAGGCGAGCTGGTCGGGGTGCACGACCGCGGGCGGCAGCGGCTGTGGGGGATTGGCGGCGCCGTCGCCGTCGTCCGTGTCATACAGATCGTCCAGGTCGTTCGTGTTGCCGGGGGCGTCGAGCAGCAGCCGTCGCGGCCCGGCCGGTACCCGGTAGGCCAGCACCGATTCGGTGATGATCACGGCAGGCCGGGCGTCGTCGAGCACCGCGGCCAGCCGGGCCGGCGGCAGGCTGAGGTCGAGCGGGCAGTACGCGCCGCCGGCCCGCAGGATGCCCAGCAGCGCGAGCGGCAGCCGCTCGGTGCGTGGGAGCGCGACGCCGACCACGACCTCGGGGCCGACGCCGAGGCGGCGCAGCCGGCGCGCCAGGGCGGTGCTGTGCCGCTCCAGCGCGGCGTAGGTGACCGAGCGCGTGCCGTGCCGGACGGCGACGGCGTCGCGCCGCGGCACCCGGTCGATCCGGGTCAGCAGGTCGGGGCCCACCGCGGGCGCCGTCAGGGCGGGTGCCGGTGCGGCGTCGTCGCTCAGCAGCGCGTCGAGCGGGGTGGCGGGGTCCGCGAGGACCCGGCGGACGGCCTCGGCGCAGCGGGCGGCGACGGCGGCGGCGCTCGCCGCGTCGAACAGGTTCGCGGCGTAGCGCACCTGGATCGCCGTGCCGGCGCCGATGTGCGCGACCTCGATGCACAGTGGCACCTGGGCGTCGGCCGGCGGCACCGGCTCCGGGGTGAGCACGAGCCCGCCGAGGTCGAGCGGTTCGCCGGCGGTACCGAGGGCCAGCGCCGCGGTGCCGGCGGCCGCGAACGACGGCGGCGCGTGGTAGACGAACATGACGTCGAACAGCGGGTTGCGCCCGTCGGCCCGGGACGCGCCGGCGGCCGCCACGATCTGCGTGAACGGCAGCCCGTGGTGGTCCAGCGCCCCGGTGACCGCGGCGTGCGCCCGGGCGGCGAGGTCGGCGGCGGTGACCGCGCCGGCGGCGTCCACGCGCACCGGCAGGGTGTTGGCGAGGAAGCCGACGGTGCGCCGTACCGCCGGGTCGGTGCGGGCGGCGACGGGCACGCCGACGGTGACGGCGGCGGTCCCGGCGTATCCGGTGAGGACCGCGGCGACGGCGGTGAACAGGACCGTGAACGGCGTGGTGCCGAGGGCGGCGGCGACCGCGGCGACGTCGTCGCGGGCCACGCCGGGCAACAGGCTGCGCACGGCGCCGGCCGGTCCGCCGGGTGCGCCGTCGCCGGCCCGGTCGACCGGCAGCGCCGCGTCCTCGTGCTCCCGCAGCGTCTCGGCCCACCAGCCGCGCAGCGCCGCCGGGTCGGTGCCGCGGGCCGCTCCGGCCGCGGGCGGGGGACCGGCGGGCGGCAGGTCCGGCTCCCGCCCCGCCGAGTAGGCGCGGTAGGTGGCGGCGAACTCGGCGACCAGGATCGACACCGACCACAGGTCGACCGCGGCGTGGTGCGCGGCGAGGACCAGGAACCGCTCGGCGCCGGCGTCGACGACGGTGGCCCGCAGCCGCGCGCCGGCGGGCGGGAACGGCGCGCGGGCGGCGTCGTGCACGAGCGCGGCGACCTCGGCCCGGCCGCGCCCGCGCGCGTCGACGGTGTGCGGGAGCAGCTCGTCGGTGGGGGCGGGCCCGCCGGACGGCGCGCCGAGCAGTGCCGGGTGGCGCGCCCCGAGTAGGCGCAGCGTCGCCCGCAGCGCGTCGAGATCGGCGTCGGCGGGCAGCCGGAAGGCGCGGCCGAGGACGTACATGGACGTGCCGGGGTGGCGCTGCTCCAGGTATCGCACCGCGGCCAGGTTCGCCGCGGTGATGCCCTCGCCCTCCGCCTCGCCCGTCACCATGTCGGGCTGCGCGCCCGGTTCGGTGCCGGTGGGCCAGTGTGCGACGACGGCGTCGGCCAGCTCGGTGATGGACGCCGCCGCGTACAGCGCCGACATCGGCAGCCCGATGTCCCACGCGGCGGTGAGGTCGCCGTGCAGCTGGGCCAGCGCGAGCGAGTCCAGCCCCGCGGCGGCCGTCGGGGCGTCGCCGTCGGGGGGCGCGGCGGGCGCGGCCAGCCGGGTGCGCAGTGCCGCGGCGACCGCCGCGACCCGCTCGGCGGCGGGCAGCGGGTCGAGCTCGGCCCGGCCGGGCAGCGGCGGCGCCTCCGCGGGCGCGGCGCGCAGCCGGTCCTCGGCGAGCACGCGCAGGGAGCCGTCGAGGTACCGGTCGCGGCTCGCCGAGCGGCGCACCTTGCCACTGGTGGTGCGTGGCAGGCCGCCCCGCCGCACGGCGAGCACGGCGTGGGGCTGAACGCCGAAGGCGTCGCCGACCGCGGCGCGCAGGCGGGCCAGCAGCGGGGCCGGGTCGGCGGCGCCGGGCCCGTGCGCCGGCGTCTCGGCCGCGAGCACGAGCCGCTCGGCGCCGCCGTCGTCGACCGCGAACGCCGCGACGGCGCTGCCCGACAGCGCGGGGTGGGCGGCCCGGGCGACCTCCTCGAGATCCTCCGGCGCGAGGTTGCGGCCGCGGACGACGATGGTGTCCTTGCGCCGGCCGGTGAGGTACACCTCGCCGCCGACGATCCGGCCGAGGTCCCCGGTGCGCAGCCCGTCCGGTCCGTACCCGGCGGCGGTCGCCGCCGCGTTGCGCCAGTAGCCGCGGGTCACGCTGGGGCCGCTGACCACGAGCTCGCCGACGCCGCCGGGCGGCACCTCGGCGCCGGTGTCCGGGTCGACCGCCCGCACCCGCAGGCCGCCCAGGGCACGGCCGCAGGAGACCTGCTCGGGCCGGCCGGGCTCGTCGGCGGGCAGGGTGCGCAGGCCGCCGCCTCGGCGGCCGCCGCTGATGATGAGCGTCGCCTCGGCCATGCCGTAGCACGGGTAGAACGCCTCGGGCCGGAAGCCGGCGACGGCGAACGCCTCGGCGAAGCGGCGCAGGGTGCGGGCGCGGACCGGCTCGGCGCCGACGAAGGCGACCTCCCACGACGACAGGTCGAGCCGGGCCCGCTCCTCGGCGGGGATCCGGTCGACGCACGCGTCGAAGGCGAAGTTCGGCCCGCCGGACAGCGTCATCCGGTGCTCGCTCACCAGCCGCAGCCAGGACAGCGGCCGCCGCGCGAACGCCTCGGTGGACAGCAGCGTCATCGACATGCCCGACCACAGGGGCGAGAGCAGGCCGCCGAAGAGGCCCATGTCGTGGTACGGCGGAAGCCAGACGAGGGCGCGGTCGGCCTCGGTCAGCGACATGCCCTCGGTGATCGCGGCGAGGTTGTGCGCGATGCTGTCGTGGGTCACCATCACGCCCTTCGGCGCGCCGGTGGAGCCGGAGGTGTACTGCAGCACCGCCACGCCCTCGGGCGCGGGCACGGCGGCCGCCGGGTCGGCGGTGGCGCGCAGGTCGAGCGGGCCGGTCGCGGTGACCGCGGCGATGGCGCCGCTGGCGCGCACGACCGGATGGGCGGCGAGCTGCGCCTGCGGCGACTCGTCCGCGTCCCGGGCGCCCGCGCGCGGCGGCACCGGCACCGCGACGCCGCCGACGGTGAGGCAGCCGAGCAGCCGGACGAGGTACTCCAGCCCGCCCGGCAGCGCGAGCGCGACCCGTTCGCCGGGCCGGACACCGGCCGCCCGCAGCGCCGCGGCCGCCTCCTCGACCCGGTCGGCGAGCCGCGCGTAGGACAGCCCGCGTAGCGGCGCGCTGCCGTCGGTCGCCTCCAGGTACCCGACCCGCTCCGGCTCCCGCTCCGCGCGCCGCCGCAGGACGTCGAGCAGCGGCGCGGGGCTGTGGTGCAGTGCCATGTGCCAACCCAATCCTTCGCGTCGTTTCCGGATGGAGGTCCGCTCTACCGGTCCGCGCCGGCCACCGCCGGTTCGGGTGTGAGCGCCGCCGCTGTCGCGTCGAGGCGGTCCAGGGCCTCCTCGACGCCCGCCAGCAGCCGCCGGCTGCGCGGCCCGAGCTGCTCGGCGAAGCGGCGCCCGCCGGTGGAGCCGTGCGCGCCGAAGACGCGCAGCGCGGTCCACTCGTTGGCCAGGCGGTCGACCTGCCGGCCGGCCTGGACCAGCTCGTCGCTGCCGAGCCGGCGGCCGGCGGCGCGCAGGAAGTCGGCGTGCAGCGCGGCCGCGCCCTGTGCCGCCCAGCCGACCCCGTAGAGCTCGCCGAGCGCCGCGGCGGCGACCGGCGCGTCCCCGTCCGAGGCCCGGTCCCGGATGTCGCCGAGCCAGTGCCGCAGACCGTCGAGGCCGCCGCGGCCCGGCAGCGCCGGCGCCGGGGCACGGAACCCGTCCACATTGGACCGGATCACGCCGGCGACCCAGGCGGCGTCGGCGACCGGCGGCGGGCCGGTGAACTCTACGTCGATCCAGCGGTGCGCGATCCTGGGGCCGGCGAAGAAGTAGTCGCGGGTCGCGGGCCGGGCCGCGTTGCCCGAGCCACGGGCGCGCATGAAGTCGGCGATCGCGATGGGCCCGCGGTACAGCGGTGGCGTGGGCTCCAGCACGTACACTTCGCCGGCGTCGTCGTCGTAGCCCCACACGACCACCAGGTGCGCGGCGTGGACGTCGCCGAAGGCGGGCCGGATCGGCATGTGGAAGTTGTCCACGGCGGCGAGCGCGAGCCGGCCCTCGCGCAGCGACTGCCGCAGCCCGTCCCAGCCCACCGCGCCGTCGACCGGGTGCATCCAGCGGGCGCGGATGGGGTGGAACGGGAACATCGTCTCGCCCAGCGTCGGCCGCGGCGCCGGGTAGTAGAACTCCTCGCCGCGCACCTGGGCGGGGTCGTGGTGGAACTGCCAGGCCGCGCCGAGCGCCTCGACCGGGTCGAAGCCGCGGGCCAGCAGCACGACGGCGAGGCAGTCGTGCAGGCAGCTGCCGAGGTCGTGGAACCAGAACGGCGGCTCCTCCAGCAGGGCCTTCATCACTGCCACCCGTTGGACACGGCGGTCATCGCGAAGATGTGCACGGCGACGTTGTCGGGCAAGCGCAGGTACCCGAGCTCCTCCTGACGCGGCACGGGGAGGCGTTGCTGCCAGATCCGCGGGCCGATCCCGGGCTGGACGTGGCGCGGGAAGTGGATGCGCTCGCAGCGCACCGCCTCCAACTCGCCGAAGTGCGGCGGCGACGCGGGCCAGAAGTCGGAGACGCGCAGCCACTCCTCGTCGACGGCGCCGTCGCGGTAGTGCAGGTGCACCACGTCCTCGACCCGCCGCTCGGCGCAGGCCAGCAGGTAGATCCAGTCGTACCGGGCCGGCCGCAGGTCGATGCGCTGCCCGGCGCAGACCACGTTGTCCAGCTGCCCGGGCCCGGTGCGCGGGAAGCGGAACGGCACCGCGCCCGGGCGGAACACGTCGGCGCCGCCGGGCAGTTCCTCGACCGGGAACGAGTTGCGCCACACGTTGAGGGCGCCGTCGCCGGTGGTGTCCCGGGTGGTCGCCGCGGTGTTGTTGAAATGGGCCGACAGGTCGATCATTTCGGCGCGGAAGTTAGCCAGTTCGAGCAAATTTGACATGGCAATCCAAACATTGACTCTCATTGAACGCACAACCCCGACGGGCGGAGTCTGTGCGGCCCGCCGTGCGCGCGTCAAGGCTGGTCAGGGACTTATGTCCCGCCGGCGGGACAGTGAATTGCCGACCATTTCACCGCGCGGCAGGCGTGTTAGCTTGGCCGGGAACTCGACCCGGGAGGGGGCATTCCGGTGCGCCTTGAGCTCGCGCGTCGGCCATTGTCGGACACCGTTGCGGCGTCGTGCGCGCAGGAGCGGTTCTGGTTCGTCGACCAGTTGCGTCCCGGCTCGGCCCTGCACAACCTCGCCTTCGGCGTGGACGTCGACGGGCCGCTCGACGAGGCCGCGCTCGCCGCGGCGCTGCACGAGATCGTGCGGCGGCACGAGCTGCTGCGCACCCGGTTCGCCGTGGTCGGCGGGGCGCTGTGCCTCGGCGCCGTGGAGCCGGTCGGGCCGCGGCTGGCGGTGCGCGCCGCGCCGGCGGAGCGGCTCGACGAGCTGACCCGGGCGGCGGCCGACGAGCCGTTCGACTACTGTACCGGCCCGCTGCTGCGGATGCTGCTGCTGCGCGTGTCGCCGCGGCGCCACCGGCTGGTGCTCGTCGCACACCACGCCGTGTTCGACGGCTGGTCGTTCGGCGTGTTCCTGACCGAGCTCGGCGAGTTGTACGCGGCGCACCGGCAGGGCCGGCCCGCCCGGCTGCCCGAGCTCGCGCTGCAGTACCGCGACTACGCTGCCTGGCAGCGCGAGGCCCTCGCCGCCGGCGCCTTCGACGAGGATCTCGCGTACTGGGCGCAGCGGCTCGCCGGTGAGCCGCCGTCCCCGCCGCTGCCCGCCGACTTCCCGCGCCCGGCCCGGCCGCTGCTGCGCGGGGCCACCCACCGCTTCCGGCTGCCGGCGAACGACGTGCGGGCGCTGCGCGCGCTCGCCGCCGAGGAGCAGGCGACCGAGTTCATGGCGTACCTCGTGGTCCTGCAGGCGCTGCTGTGGCGGCACAGCGGGCAGATCGAGCCGCGTATCGGCAGCCCCACCGCCGGACGGCCGGACGAGCGGCTCGACCCGCTCATCGGGCCGTTCATCAACGTCGTCGTGCTGCGCGGCGACCTGTCCGGGGACCCCACCCTGCGGCAGCTGCTGGGCCGGGCCCGCGCCGCGACCACGGGCGCGCTCGCGCACCAGCACGCGCCGCTGCAGCACGTGGTGGAGCGCACCGCCGGCCGGCGGGCGCCCTACCACGTCGCGCTGGCCGTGCAGAACTTCCGTGCCGTGCCGCTCGACCTCGGCGACGGGCTGCGAATCGCGGCCTTCCCGGTTGACGTCGACGCCGCGCAGCACGACCTGTCGGTGTTCGTGACGCCGGCGGCGGACGGCGCGGACTGCATGCTGCAGTACGACACCGCGGTGCTGCGCCCCGACACCGTCGCCGCGTTCGGCGCGGAGTTCGCCGGGCTGGTGCGCCGCCTGGCCCGCGACCCCGACCTGCCGCTGGCCCGGCTCGCCGGCCCCGAGCAGCCGCCGCGGCGCTTCGCGCGGGACGCGCCGTTCCCGCTGACGCCGGCGCAGCGGCGCTGGCACGCCGCCGAGCTAGCCCGGCCCGGCGACCCCGCGGCGAAGATCGTGCGGGTCGTCGAGCTGCGCCCGCCGCGGCCCGCCGCGCGGGTGGGGGCGGCGGTGGAGCGGCTGGCGCGGCGGCACGAGATGCTCCGCGTCGGCATCGCGCCCGACGGCCGCACCCAGTCCGTGCGGCCCGGCGGCGGGCCGCGGCTGCGCGTGGTGCCGGCCGGCGCGGACGCCGACCCGGTCCGAGCCGCGATCGAGCGGGCCCGTGCCGCCGTGCCC
Organism: Dactylosporangium sp. NPDC000555; assembly: GCF_040300025.1. Lineage (NCBI taxonomy): Bacteria > Bacillati > Actinomycetota > Actinomycetes > Micromonosporales > Micromonosporaceae > Dactylosporangium > Dactylosporangium sp. NPDC000555. The sequence goes on from NZ_JBEPDB010000126.1 coordinate 9,621, forward strand.
GACCTCGACCGGTGCGGCGTCGAGGTGACCCTGGTCGAGCTGGCCGACCGGTCCGTGCTCGTGGTCGCCGCCCACCGGGCGGTCCTCGACGACGACGGCGCCGACCGGCTCTGCCGCGACCTCGCCGGCCCGGAGCCCGGCGCCGCGGCCGAGGTGGACGCCGCGGCCGGGGACGGGCCCGAGCACCTCCCCGGCCAGCTCCCTGGCCACCTCGACTGGGCGCTGTGGCGCCGGCGTCGGGCGGCCCGGCGCGGCGACACCGTGGAGGACTTCTGGCGCCCCAGGTTCGCCGCCGCGGCCGAGCCGTTGGCGTGGTACGGCCGCACCGTCGCGACGGCGCTGGGCACCGCCACCCGCGACGTGCCGGCCCTGCTGGGCACGGCGGCCGTCGCCCGCCTCGACGCCGTGTGCGCCGCCGCCGGCGTGGATCGGCCCACCGGCCTGCTCGCCGGTCTCGGCCTGCTGCTCGCCCGGCACACCGGCCGGTCCGCGACGTGGATCGGCGTCGAGGTGCGGCCGCCCGGCGCGCCGGACCCGCGCACCGAGGTGGGCGCCGGCACCGAACTGCTGCCGGTATCGGTCGAGGCGGGCGACGGCGACCTGCCCGGCGTGCTCACCGCGGTGGGCGCGGCGCTGGCCGAGGCGCGGGCGAACGCCGGATCCGACGCGGTCGCCGCCGGTACGCCGGGCGTCGTGTTCCGGCACCGACCGGCCCATCCCGCCGACGCGGGCGCCGATGGTACGGGCACCGACGTGACGGGGGCCGCCGAGGCGGAGCTGACCGTCACCGCGCGTGACGTTCCCGGCGGCGTCGATCTCGTCTTCGCCTTCCGTGGGCAGCTGTTCGAACCGGCCGCGGCCAAGCACCTCGCCGCCCGGTTCGCCGGCCTGCTGGAGCGGCTGTGCGACGCGCCGGACCGGCCCGTGCGGCGCGCGGCCGTCGTCGCCGGGGCCGAACGGGCGGCGCTGCTGCGGGCCGGGGACCGCATCGCCGCCGCGGGGTCCGACGCCACGCTGCACGGGCGGTTCGCGGCGCACGCCGCCGCCGATCCCGAACGCGTCGCGCTCGTGCACGGCACCCGGTCCGTCGGCTACGGCGAGCTCGACCGGTGGAGCAGCCGGATCGGCAACGCCCTGGTGCGGCTCGACGTCCCGGCCGGGGGCGTGGTCGCGGTGGCGATGGACAACGGTCCCCTCGCGATCGCGGTACTGCTCGGCGTACTCAAGGCAGGCGCCGCCTTCGCCTGCCTCGACCCGGCCCTGCCGCCCGCTCGGCTCGCCGCGATTCTGCGGCGCACCGCCCCGGCCGCCGTGCTCATGGACCGCGCCGCCGCCACCCGCCACGGCGGCGCCGCGACGGTGGTGCTCGACCCGGCCGACGAACCCACGGCCGAACCTCCGGCCGAACCCCCGGACGGGCCGGAGTACGGGCGCGTCCTCGACACCGGCCGCGAGCCCGGCACCGCGCCGGAGCGGACCGTGACCCCGGGCGGCCTCGCCTACCTCGCCTTCACGTCGGGCTCGACCGGCCGCCCCAAGGCGATCCCGCACGCGCACCGCGACCTCGCCCAGTTCGTGCAGTGGCAGAGCGCGGCGTTCGACATCGTCCCCGGCGCGCGGATGGGTCAGCTCGCGCCGCTGCCGTTCGACGTGGCGTACTGCGAGATCTTCGGCGCGCTGTGCCACGGCGCCACACTGTGCCTGCGGCCCGCCGGCGGGCACGGCGACCCGGTCGCGCTCGCCGCCTGGCTGGCCCGCGACCGCGTCGGCGTGCTGCAGGTGATCCCGGCGCTCTTCCGCGAGATCCTCGCCGCCGCCGGCCCGCTGCCGGACCTGCGCTCGGTGCTGTTCGTCGGGGAGGCGCTGCACACCGAGCTGGTCGAGCGGGCCCGGCGCCGGCTCGGGCCACAGGTGCGGCTGGTCAACGTGTACGGCCCGACGGAGGTCGTCGCCGCGACGTACCACGTCGTGACGAGTCTGCCCGGCACGGCGGTCGTGCCGATCGGCGGCCCGATCGACGGGCGCCAGGTCGTTGTACTCGACCCGGCCGGCGAGCTGTGCCCGCCGGGCGTCACCGGCGAGATCTGCGTGCACAGCCCCTACCTGACGCCGGGGTACCGCGACGATGAGGGGCAGACCGCGCAGCGGTTCGTGACCGGGCTGCTGCCGGAGGTGCCCGGCGTGCTGTACCGCACCGGCGACCTCGCCCGGCTGCGCCCGGACGACCTCGCGCTCGAGTTCGCCGGCCGCGTCGACAACCAGGTGAAGGTCTCCGGCATCCGGCTGGAGCTGGAGGAGGTCGAGGCGGCCGTCGCCCGCCACCCCGGCGTGCGGCAGTGCGCGGCGGCCGTGCGCGGCGGCCCGGACGGCCCCGGCCGGCTCGTCGCCTACGTCGTCACCGACGACGGCACCGCACCGGCCGGCCTGCGGGCGTTCCTGCGCGACAGCGTGCCCGCGCACATGGTGCCGGCCGACGTGGTCGCCCTGCCGGCCCTGCCCCGCACCGCCAACGGCAAGGTCGACCGGGCCGCGCTGCCCGCACCGGCCGGGCGGCCCGACACCGGCGTCGAGCACGTGCCGCCGCGGACGTTCCTGGAGCGGCAGCTCGCCGGCCTCGTCGCCGAGGTGCTCGGTGTCGAACGGGTCGGCGTCCACGACGACTTCTTCGCGCTGGGCGGCAACTCGTTGCAGGCGGCCCGGCTGGTCAACCGGGCCCGCGAGGCGCTCGGGCTGGAGCTGTCGCTGCAGTCGCTGCTCACCGACCCGACCGTGTCGGCGGCCGCCGCGGCGGCCGACCGCGCGGGCGCCTACGAGGCTGAGGTCGCGCGGCTCGAGCGCGAGCTGCGCGAGCTGGCGCCGGACCAGCTGCGTGCCCTGCTCGCCCGCCACAAGGTGGGCGGCCAACCTGTCGAGCCACGGGAGCCGTAACGACATGACACACGCCGACACCATTGACGCCGAGCGCTTGACGGTGGAGATCACCTCCGAGCGGTACACGGTGGAGGAGCTGTACCACATCGCCGTCACGCGGCCGCGGCTCACGCTGGCGCCCGACGTCGCCAAGAAGATCGACGAAGGCGCCCGGTACATCGAGCAGATCTCCGGCCAGGACCGGCACATCTACGGCGTCAACACCGGGTTCGGCTCGCTGTGCACGACCCGCATCTCGCCGGAGCACATGTCGGACCTGCAGCACAAGCACCTCATGTCGCACGCCTGCGGCGTCGGCGACGTCGTCCCCGAGCGCGTGTCGCGGCTCATGATGCTCGTGAAGTTGCTGACCTTCCGCGCGGGGTACAGCGGGATCTCCCTCGACGTCGTCGGCCGGATGCTCGACATGTGGAACGCCGACGTGGTACCCGCCGTGCCGAAGAAGGGCTCCGTCGGCGCCAGCGGCGACCTCGCACCGCTGGCCCACCTCGCCCTGCCGATCATCGGCCTGGGCCGGGTGCACGCCGGCGGCGCGGTCGTGGACGCCGCCGAGGTCCTCGCGGCGCGGGGCTGGCAGCCGCTGCGGCTGCGGCCGAAGGAGGGGCTCGCGCTCACCAACGGCGTGCAGTACATCAACGCCCTCGCCACCGACTCGATCGTGCGCTGCGGCGAGCTCATCCGCGCCGCCGACCTCGTCGCCGCGCTGAGCATCCAGGCGTTCAGCTGCGCCGACACCTTCTACCAGCGGATCCTGCACGACACCTGCCTGCACCCGGAGCGCGGCGTCGTCGCGGCGAACCTGCGCGCGCTGCTGGAGGGCAGCAACCACCCGACCCTGCCGGGCGCCAACGTCGCGCGGGAGGACCCCTACTCGTTCCGCTGCGTGCCGCAGGTGCACGCCGCTGTCCGCCAGACGTACGGGCACGCCCGTACCGTCATCGAGCAGGAGTGCAACAGCGTCTCCGACAACCCGCTGTTCTTCCCGGAGCACGACCAGGTGATCCTGGGTGGCAACCTGCATGGCCAGTCGACCGCGTTCGCGCTGGACTTCCTGGCCATCGCGATGAGCGAGCTGGCCAACATCGCGGAGCGGCGCACGTACCAGCTGCTGTCGGGCCAGCACGGCCTGCCCGACTACCTCGTGCCGCGGCCGGGCCTCGACTCCGGGCTGATGATCCCGCAGTACACGGCGGCGGCGCTGGTGAACGAGAACAAGGTGCTTGCCACGCCGGCGAGTATCGACACCATCCCCACCTGCCAGTTGCAGGAGGACCACGTCAGCATGGGCTCGACCAGCGCGTACAAGCTCGACCAGATCATCGGCAACTGTGAGTACGTGCTGGCGATCGAGCTGCTCACCGCGGCGCAGGCGGTGGACCTCAACGAGGGGCTGCGGCTGTCGGAGCGCACCCGCGCGGTCTTCGAGGACTTCCGCACGGTGGTGCCGTTCCTGGCCGAGGACCGCCAGCAGTCGATCGACATCGAGCTGGCGCGGCAGTACGTGCGGCAGCACCGGTCGGCCTGGGCGCAGGTGCTCGCCTGATGACGGCGCCGGGCGGACCCGCCGGGCCGGCCGACGGCGAGCTTCGTGCGCTCGCCGAGGCGCTGCTGCGCGAGCGGCTCGGCGGCGACGCGCGGCCGGCCGGCCCGATCGCGGACGGGCCGGCGCCGCTGTCGTACCAGCAGGAGCGGCTGTGGCTGCTGGAGCAGCTGCACCCGGGCACGGCGGCGTACAACGAGCTGTTCGCCGTGTCCCTGCGCGGCCCGCTCGACGCCGACCGGCTCGACGCCGCCCTCGCGCAGGTGGTGCGCCGCCACGACGTGCTGCGCACCGCGATCCGGCTCGACGGCGCCCGCCCGGTGCAGGTCGTCACCGCCGACGCGGCCGCGCCGCTGCGCGTCGAGTCGTGGGAGCACCTGCCGGCCGAGCGGCGGGAGACGGCCGCGGCCGAGCGCATCCGGGCGCTGGCCCGCGAGCCGTTCGACCTCGCCCGGGCGCCCCTGCTGCGGGCGTACCTCGCCCGCCTCGACGCCGGCCACCACGTGCTCGCGCTGACGCTGCACCACCTCGTCACCGATGGCTGGTCGCTGCGCGTGCTGCTGGCCGAGCTCGTCGCGCACTACGACGCCGGCGGCCGTGCGCCGCTGCCGCCGCTGACCGCTCAGTACGCCGACTACGCCCGCCGCCAGCGCGCGGACGGGCCGGGCGCGGAGGAGCGGCTCGCCTTCTGGGTGCGCTCGCTCGCGGGCGCGCCGACCGAGCTGGAGCTGCCCGTCGACCGCCCGCACCCGCCGGTCGCCGGCCACGACGGCGCCGAGCACACGTTCACCGTCGACCCGGCGGTGCTCGACGGCGTGCGCGCTCTCGCCGCCGCGCAGCGGGCCACGCCGTTCATGGTGCTGCTCGCCGCGTTCGACGTCGTGCTGTCCCGCTGGAGCCGGCAGGACGACGTCGTCGTCGGCACGCCGGTCGCCAACCGGCACAGCAGCGCGACGGAGGGGCTCGTCGGGTTCTTCGTCAACACGGTACCGCTGCGCGCCGACCTGTCCGGCCGGCCGACGTTCCGCGCGCTCGTGGACCGCGTGCGCGACAGCGTGGTGCCGGCGCTGGAGCACCAGGACGTGCCGTTCGAGCGGATCGTGCAGGCGGTGCGCGCCGCCCCCGACGCACGCCGTAACCCGCTGTTCCAGGTGATGTTCGCGCTGCACAACCTGCCGGAGGAGCCGCCCGCGCCGGGCGGGCTGTCGATCGCGCCGGTGCCCGGCCTGCACCACAGCGCCAAGTTCGACCTCACGCTCGCGTTCGTCGAGACCGGCGGTGCGCTGCGCGGGCACCTGGAGTACCGCACCGACCTGTTCGACGCGCCGACCGTGGCCCGCCTCGCCGGGCACCTCACCACGCTGCTCGCCGACGCGGTCGCCGACCCGGACCGCCCGATCGGGTCGCTGCGGCTCATGGACCCGCACGAGCTTGCCGCGGTGCTGCTCGACTGGCACCCGCCGGCGTTGCCGCGCACGGGCGGCGCGACGCTGCACGAGGCGTTCGCCGCGCAGGCGGCGCGCACCCCGGACGCGGTCGCGGTCGTCGACGGCGCCGAGCGGCTCACCTACGCGGCGCTGGCCGAGCGGGTCGACCGGCTCGCCGCCCGGTTGCGCCGCGCCGGCGTGACCCGGGGCACGCTTGTGGCGCTGCGGCTCGGGCGCGGGGCCGACCTCGTGGTGGCGGTCCTCGCCGTGCTGCGGGCCGGCGGCGCCTACGTGCCCACCGACCCGCAGGCCCCGCCGCAGCGGCTGCGGCACATCCTCGACGACACCGCCGCGCCGTTCCTGCTGACGCGGAGCAGCCTCGCCGCGGACGCGCCGGCCCGCCCCGGGACCGAGGTGCTGCTCGTGGACGCCCCCGACGAGCCCGACGCCACCGGCGCGGCGCCGGTGCCGTTCGAGCCGGGCGACGGCGACGACCTCGCGTACGTCATCTACACCTCCGGCTCCACCGGCACCCCGAAGGGCGTGCGGATTCCGCACCGGACCGTCCGGTGGCTGTGCCGCGCCGCCCGGGAGCGCTTCGGCATCGGCGGCGACGACGTGTGGACGCTGTTTCACGCGTACACCTTCGACGTGTCGGTCTGGGAGCTGTTCGGCGCGCTGCTGCACGGCGGCCGGCTGGTGATCGTGCCGCACGCGGTGAGCCGCGACCCGGGCGCGCTGTGGCGGCTGCTGGACCGCGAGGGCGTCACGGTGCTGAGCCAGACGCCGACCGCCTTCCACGGCCTCGTCGCCGCGCAGCCGCCCGGCGCGGCGCTGCCCCGGCTGCGGCTGGTGGCCCTGGCCGGCGAACGGCTCGACTTCCGCCGCCTCGGGCCATGGTTCGCCCGCTACGCCGACACGCACCCGCGGGTGGTGAACCTGCTCGGCGCGACCGAGACCACCGTCCACTCGACCGAGCGGCTGGTGCGTGCGCACGAGACAGGCTCGGCGCGCAGCTACGTCGGCGGCCCGCTGCCCGGCGCGCGGCTGCTCGTCGTCGACGACGAGCTGCGGCCCGTACCGCTCGGGGTGCCCGGCGAGCTGCTCGTCGGGGGCGAGTGCGTCGGCCTGGGGTACCTGCGCCGCGACGAGCTGACCGCCGAGCGGTTCGTCGCCGACCCGCTGGGCTCGCCGATGCGCTGCTACCGCACCGGGGACCTGGTGCGCCGGAGCGTGGACGGCGACCTGGAGTACCTCGGTCGCGCCGACACGCAGGTGAAGATCCGCGGGTTCCGGGTCGAGCTCGGCGAGATCGAGGCGGCGCTGCGTGCGCACCCCGCGGTCGCCGAGGCGGTCGTCGCGCTCGCCGGGAAGGACGCCGACCAGCGGCTCGTCGCCTACGTCGTGCCCGCCGGCGACGGGGGCGAGATCCGGCCGGCGCTCGGCGAGCTGCGCGACTTCCTGCGGGGCCGGCTGCCGGAGTACATGCTGCCCGCCGCGGTCGCCCACCTCGCCGACCTGCCCCGCACCACCAGCGGCAAGCTCGACCGGCGGGCCCTGCCAGCGCCGCCGGCCGCCGACGCGGCCCGCACGGCGGCCTACACCGCGCCGCGCACCGGCACCGAACGCACGCTCGCCGGCATCTTCGCCGAGCTGCTCGGCGCCCAGCGCATCGGCATCGACGACAACTTCTTCGAGCTCGGCGGGCACTCCGTGCTCGCCGTCCAGGCCCACCGGCGGATCCGCGCCGCGGCGATCCCCGTCGAGGTCATCGACCTGTTCCAGTACCCCACCGTGCGCGCCCTCGCGCTGTGCGCCGGCGGCGGGCAGCAGGACGGCGCCGACCTG